>JBDKTF010000126.1:0-4163 GCA_039680295.1 Anaerolineaceae bacterium | reverse complement strand
GCTGCCGGGTCGAGTTTTCCACCAAAGCGACCGCCCCACAGTGTCATGTCAGTCCCTCTTGAATTTCGAGTAATCCGGTTTGGACATATCCAGACCCGAAACGGGCAGACCGTTCAGCGCGCGCACTTTGAGCGACAATCCAAACAGGTGGATGAAGCCCTCCGCGTCCGACTGGTCGTAGACATTTTCCTGACCGAAGGTGGCAAAGTCTTCGCGGTACAGGCTGAAGGGGCTGGTGCGTCCGCTGACGATGATATTGCCTTTGTAGAGTTTGAGCTTGACCACGCCGGTAACCGGTCCCTGTGTACTGTTCACAAAGGCGTCCAGCGCCTCGCGCAGCGGCGTGAACCACAAGCCGTTGTAGACCAGCTCTGCATACTTAATCGCGATCATGTCTTTATAATGCATGGTTTCGCGGTCCAACACCAGCGATTCGAGTTCGTTGTGCGCTGCCAGCAAAATGGTTCCGCCGGGGGTTTCATAAACGCCGTGAGATTTCATCCCCACCAGGCGGTTTTCCACCAGGTCCACGCGTCCGATGCCGTTGGCGCCGCCCACCGCATTCAGGTAAGCAATCAACGCAGCCGGAGACATCTTCTTGCCGTTGACTGCCACCGGTGTGCCCGATTCAAATTCGATTTCGATATAGGTTGGGGCGTCTGGCGCGTTCTCGGGGGAAGTGCTGATCTGATACATCTGCTCTTCCGGCTCGTTCCACGGATCTTCCAGAATGCCGCCTTCGTGCGAAATGTGCCACAGATTGGAATCGCGGCTGTAAATGGATTTGACCGTCACCGTCACCGGCACATTATGCGCGGCAGCATAGGCGATGGCATCTTCACGCGAGGTGATATCCCATTCACGCCATGGAGCGATCACCTTCAGGCGCGGATCGAGCGCCATCACGGTCAATTCGAAACGCACCTGGTCGTTTCCCTTGCCGGTTGCGCCGTGGGCAATGGCGTCTGCGCCGACTTCATGCGCCACATCCACCAGATGCTTGGCGATCAGCGGGCGGGCAATGGAGGTGCCCAGCATATATTTGCGTTCATACACGGCGCCCGCTTTCAGCATGGGGAAGATATAATCCTCAGCCAGCTCTTCCGTCAGGTCGTGGATCACCACCTGGCTTGCGCCGCTGTTGATCGCCTTCTGTTCCAATCCGGTCAGGTCCTCATCCCCCTGACCCACGTTGGCGCAAAAACAAACCACCTCGCAGCCGTAATTCTCTTTCAACCACGGAACGATCACGGATGTGTCCAATCCACCCGAATAAGCGAGTACGACTTTTTTAACCTGCGGTTTTGACTTTGCTTTCATGATCTATCTCCTCTTTCTTTGGCTATTGAATAAAAAAAACCCATCCAGAGAAGGATGGGTTTTTGGGTAAACGGATTAGGGGGGTTATTGTACCTCGATCATCCATGGTGAAATCTCCCATGCTTCTCTGTTTGAAGTGGGATTCTTCCGCCGGATGATCGAGAAAATAAAGTGTTGCTTCATGATGGGGTGATTTTAAACGCGTTTCAGAATATGTCAATAGGAAAATGGGTGATTCTGAAAGCAATTTAGAAAACTCATCCAAATTATTCTATTTTCATGATCCATCTTGGTCATCCACATCGCAAATCAGGTAAAATACGCGTATGAAACAGAACCATTTGTACCCGCTCATTTTTAATCCGGTGATCAAAAACTACATCTGGGGCGGACGAACCTTTGAAAAGCTCGTCCAATCCAGTGACCCAGCCGCGCCCATCGCTGAAATCTGGACCGTCTACGAAGGCAATCCGATCAAAAATGGTCCGCTGGCAGGCAAAACCCTGCTGGATCTGGTGGCTGAAGATGGTGAAGCCCTGCTGGGCAGCCGTTCAGGGCAGATCTCCGGGCGTTTTCCGCTCCTGATTAAATTATTGGATTGCGCCCAGTGGCTGTCGGTGCAGGTACACCCCACCGATGAGCAGGCGAAGCGGCTGGAAAGGCAGGATTTCGGCAAGACGGAAGCCTGGCACATCCTCAAAGCGGAACCCGGCGCCCAATTGATCGCCGGTGTAAAACCCGGCGTCAGCCCGGATGCATTGCGGCAGGCAATTCTGGGCGGCTCCAGCATCCTGAATGTGCTGCAAAAGCACGCAATTCATGCCCAGGATACCATTTTCATCCCCGCGGGGACCATTCACGCCCTCGGACCCGGCGCCATCGTTTACGAAGTGCAGCAGACCTCGAATATCACCTACCGCGTCTATGATTGGGATCGTCCCCGAACCGCCGGGCGCGACCTGCATCTCTCGCAATCCATTCAGGTTGCCAATCCAGACGCGTTGGTGCAGGTGCAGCCGTATCCTACCGAATCGTTCTCCGGATCGCACACACTGGTCACCTGCCCTTACTTCCAGTTGGAATCGCTCCAATCCGATGGCGGGGCACTGGAGATGAACACCCGCGGTGAGAGTTTCCATGCCCTCACCCTGGTCAATGGCAGTGTAACCTTGAAATTCCGTGAAGAAACATTCCATCTGAATCCTCTTGAAACCATCCTTGTCCCGGCAGCCTGCGGCGCTTACCGTCTGACGGGAACCTTTCAAATGCTTCAATCCAGCCTGGGTGCGCGGTAAATCTTCTTCAAATTGAGGTTCCGAGGGATCGTCCTGAAACAAGCGGGCGATCCCTTGGTTTTTCTCTGTCCCCATTTGCTATTCAAATCGAAATATACTTATAGATGTCGTTGATCATTCGATCCAGCAAAGGACACCGCTTGACCGCTGAAACCCTCTCCACCTCGCGCCGCCTGACCACCGGTGACATCGCCGCCTTGTACGAAGACCACATCACGGCAATCTATCGTTACTGTCTGGCGCGCACGGGCAGTCCTGCCGAAGCCGAAGATCTGGCTGCCGAAACCTTCCGCGCCGCATTGGAGTCGATGGCAGATTATGATCCCGATCGCGGAACGACCAGCGTCTGGTTGTTCGGCATTGCCCGACGCAAAGTCGCCGACCATTACCGCAAGGCGCACCCCGCGTTGCCGCTGGAATGGGCGGAAAATCATCCCGATCAAACGACATCCTCGCCTGAAGATGCGGTGGACGGACGGCTGACCCTGGCGCAGGCAGCGGCTGCCATGAAGCGTCTGACGCCCGATCGCGCCGAAGCACTGGCGCTTCACTTTTTTGCCGGTCTTGATATTGGTGAAGTCGCCGTGGTGATGAAACGCAGACCCGCGGCTGCCAAAAAGTTGGTGCAGCGCGGCATATCGGATCTGCGCAGCATTCTGGGAGGATGAAATGACCCCTCGAAACCATGCCTGGCTGGATTCTTCCGAAGACGCCGGTCAACCTGCCGAAGAAGACGCCCTGGCGCAGGATCTGCTTCATCTGGCAGGTCAAATTCAGCCATCCGACGTTTTCACAACCCGTTTGCGGCAGGAAATAACCACCCGCGCCGCCAACCAACCGGTCCACTCTCCCCGCCGGCAGTCTTCGCGGCTGGGTGTCTGGGCGCTGCGGTTGGGGAGCACCGCCCTGTTCGCTGCACTCCTGTTTGCCGTCATCCGGCTGATCCCTCCCCCGCAGCCGGGGTCGGATGGAGTCAAACCACTCCCTGAACCTACCCCATCCCGCTTGCCCACCGCCGTTCCCACGCCCCCGCCCGGCATCCTGGTTGCCGCACCCCTTGAAGATTGCCAGCAAATGCAAACCGCCATGCAGCAGGAATTTGGGTTTTCCTTTGAATTGAAATCGGATGCGCCCTTCAACAGCATGAATCCCTATCCTTTTGACATTGAAACCTCCGGTCGCGCCTGCGGCGTCTTCGCACAGGCGGAAGGAAGTACCTTTCAGGATGCCCGCGCGCTACGGGATCAGATGAAGGCGGTTGCCATCCAGCAGGGGTATGACCAGATCAAGTTTTGGGAAGAGTCCAACTCCGGGAAACTGCAGCAGGGAGGGCTGGTGATGAACACGCTGGCAGTCCACAACGACCAGCGCGCATACCTCTCGCTGACCTGGATGCCGAACGCGGACGCTGTTTGTGCAACCATTGATGCGTACAGTTCCTGTCAATTTTCTCCCGTTCAGGGGACCTGGAATCTGGCGGTAACCCTGGCAGTGGATCCAATCTCATCCGTTGTGACTGAATTCGTGGATCGCTGGCTGGCATCTGAT
>JBDKTF010000534.1:0-1525 GCA_039680295.1 Anaerolineaceae bacterium | reverse complement strand
ATCCAGACCCAACCCCAGCAGCATCTGACGCACCCGGGCGGGATACTGGTCTCCGCCCAGGGACTGGTAGACCTCGATCAGGCGCTGCTGTTCCTCCAACGCGCGCGTCAGCCGTTTATCATCCCCATAGACTTCCGGCAGAGCGAGCTGCGCTTCCAGCCGCTTCAACGCCGACTCTGCTTCCGCCCAGCGCGTATCGCCCGCCAGCCCCGCTTCCCATGCCGTTTGATTCGGCGGTAATTCGGGCTGCTGCGGGAGATATCCCAGGCGCAGTCCGCGCGAAAGGACAATCGCTCCCCCCGGTTCAGGAGCATGTTCGCCGGTGATAAGCTTGAGCAGCGAGGATTTCCCCGCGCCATTGGGACCAATCAACCCCACTTTTTGATCGTGCTGGATCTCCCAGTTCAGATCACGAAAAATGGGGTGAGCGCCCAGAGTCAGGCTGACGTGGTTGAGCTGAATGCAGATCATAACCTCATACCACCCGGATGGTGGAGCCGCGCAGTGTTTTTTCCACTTCGATCCGATTGGGGAAAGCATCCTTCAACTCTTCCAGATGCGTGATGACCAGAATCTTGGCAAAATCAGGTTTCACCAGATTGATGGCTTCCACCAGACGCTGCCGCCCCAATGCATCCTGACTGCCGAATCCTTCATCGATCACCAGCGTTTGCAGGCGCGCCTCGGCGCGCTGCGCCAGCACCCGCGACAGCGCCAACCGGATGGCAAAATTCACCCTGAAGGCTTCGCCGCCCGAAAACATTTCATAATCCCGTGCGCCAGACCCATCGTTGATGACAATATCCAGCGTTTCCTTCTTGTCGTCGCGGTTCTTATCCTTGTAATCCCGCTGGGTCACAAAACGCACCGACATGGTCTCGCCGCTCAATTGCCCCAGAATGCTGTTGGCGTGTTCTTCAATATCCGGCAGCGCCTGTTCAATCAACAGCGCCGGAACGCCATCTTTGCTGAAAGCGCGTTCCAGCGATTTAAGCTGGCTGATCTGTTTCGTCAGATCGGCGCGCCTGGATGTCAGATCCTTTTTCCGCGCCCGCTGAGTATCCAACACATTCACCTGCTGCTGTGCCGCTCCCACCTGCCCCCTCAACTTGTTTTCCTGCTCCAAAATTTGTAACCAGTCACGCTCAGCCGCATTCACATCGGGTGCCTGCGCTTCTGCAGCCGCCAGCGACGCAGCGGCGTCATCATACACGGTCCGCTGCCCGCGCAATTCTTCCGTCTGGCGCTCCCACTGGGCTTGCAGTTCCGTTATCTCACGCTGCAAGGGTGCAAGCGCGGCGCGTGCGGTCTCCAGACGGCGCAGTTCCGCCTCGGTGGAACGACCATCCTGTTCGCGCCGCCGGACGGCATCGTGCGCTGCCGCATCGTACCCGATGGTTTTCAGTTCGGCATCCACCGCCGCCAGACGCGCACGCGCCTCCGGCGCAAAGGTTTCACCGGCAAGGATACCCCGCACAGCTTCCAGGCGCGGTTTCCCGACTGTATCCCAATCCTGTTGATCGGC
>JBDKTF010000421.1:0-4849 GCA_039680295.1 Anaerolineaceae bacterium | reverse complement strand
GGTCACCCATCAGGTCCATTGCGGGCTGAATGCTGTCTTTCACGATTTCCAACGGCGCCATTCCGCTTGCCAGTGCGGCTTCCGCTGTTTCGCGCGCTGCGACATCATCGCCCTCAATTACCGCTTGTTTCAACTTTGCAATAATCTCTTCTTGCGCCATTTTTTTCTCCTGTCTAAAATGACAAATAAGATGATCGAATGTTACATTCTCAAGCCTACTGCAAGATAAGCCTGTTCATTCGTTCGGGTGAATACCTTGCTTCTGGATCTCCCAATACAGCCGTTCTGGCGACATTGGGATTTGCGTAATATGGACACCGATTGCGTCCAGAATCGCATTTGCAATTGCCGGAGGGGGCGCAATGAAGGGTTGCTCCGCAAAACCTTTTGCACCGTATGGTCCCCGTTCTTCCGGAATTTCGACAAATTCAGATTGGATATGAAAAGCCATATCCATTGCAGTCGGCACTCGGTAATCAGTAAAATTCGGATTAATGATCTTTCCGTCCTTTACAATCAATTCCTCGAAAAGACCATACCCAATTCCTTGAACAACACCTCCTTCAACCTGTCCCTCAATACCTGCTGGATTCATCACCTTACCCACATCATGGCTGGCAGTGTAGTTTAAAACTTTGACCTGTCCGGTCACAGGATCGACTTCCACCTCAGCCACATGCGTTGCAAACGTGAAACTACCTGCGGGGCGTTCAAAAAAGCCTTCGCCAACCAGATGATCTTCCATGGGATCGCATAAGATTGAACCGCGCCCCAAAATGGGTCCCTGATTGCTCTGGAACACCGCTTCACCGGCGATGCTCGCCACGGTGCGTGTTACCAAAGGCTGGTTTTTGTCGTACGCCAGACCGTTCTCGATCTGGATATCTTCAGGTTTGCATTCAAATGAACGCGCCGCAAGCTCTGCCATCTGATTGCGCACATCCATGCTTGCCCGGTAAACCGCATTCCCAGAATCGAAGATTGTGCGACTGGCAATGGATCCAGTATCGTATGGAGATACATCTGAATCCTGTTGAGCGATGCTCACGTTCTCCACCGGCACGCCGATGGTTTCAGCGGCAATCTGGCACAAAACCGTCAGATTCCCTGTTCCGTGATCGGTAACCGCCGTGATCACACTGACAGTGCCGTCTTCGTTCAGTTTTACAAACGCTGCCGACGCCAGCAATCCGGTGTTCAGGATGGAATTCGCCATACCGATCCCCCGGTAGGGACCCATCTTGCCTTTTTTCTCATCATAATGGGATGCTTTCAAAGCCTGGTCCATGGTTTGTTCAATGCATACCGAGCGCAATGCCTGCCCAGACAGATACATTTCACCTTCGTGCACCAGGTTCATTCTGCGCAGTTCCCCCGGATCCATCTTCAGGGCATGCGCAATCACATCCATCTCACCTTCATAAGCAATGGCAATTTCAGATCCGCCGTAACCGCGCATGCAACCCCAGTCGGGATTGTTGGTATACACCGCCCGCCCATGGACTCTTGCGTTCGGAATGGTGTAAGGTCCGGTGCCGAATTTCATCGCATGCGGCAGCGTGCCAATGGCATGGTCAGAGTATGCGCCCATTTCGCAAAACACTTCCACCTCGCGCGCCACCAGTTTACCGTTCTTTTTGACGCCGGTCTTCATGCGAATGACATAATTGGCTCGGGGGTGCGTTACCGTGAATTCCTCTTCACGGGTCAGTTCCAATTTTACGGGTGCGTGCGCAGTCTTTGCGAGGAGGGCGCAAATCGGTTCGAACATGGCTTTCAGTTTCCCGCCAAAACCAGCGCCCAACCAGGCAGCGATCACACGCACCTGGGTCTGGGGCATTCCCAGAGCCCGGGAAATTTCCGAATGACACACGCTGAGCTGCTGCGTCCCCGTCCATACCGTCAGCTTGCCAGTACCATCAAATTCTGCCAGGCAGGCATGGGGTTCGATCGAAGATTGATGCATTGGGCTGGTGCGGTAGACATTCTCAAAGATGTAATCCGACTCAGCGAAACCTTTTTCCAGATTTCCCTGCTTGAGGGTCGCATCCATACAAACGTTGTCATGTTTAATGTAAGGGGCAACGCCCTTATAGCTTTTCAGGTCTGGATGAATGATCGGCGCATCCGGTTTGAGGGCATCCTCAATGGAAAAAACCGCCGGCAGGTCTTCGTATTCAACTTCGATCAATTTAATCGCTTCGATGGCAATCTTTTTCGAGACGGCTGCCACAGCGGCAACGGGTTCACCGATGTGCCGCACTTTGTCCCGGGCAAAAATATACCGGTCGAATAAGTAAAGACCATACAGGATCTTCGGGGCATCATCTGCCGTGATGACCGCCTTAACGCCTTCCAGCGCTTTCGCTTTGCTGGTATCGATGCGAACGATCTTCGCATGGGGACGATCACTGAATAAGATCTTGCCCCACAGCATACCCGGTCGAGAGAGGTCGGTGATATATTTCGCCTGACCCGTGACCTTGATCCTTCCGTCGATGCGCGGTACAGATTTTCCCAGGATTGACTCAGTCATGTGAGCCTCCATCGTTGTCTTCAGCCACAGCCTTGACGGCTTCCACAATCTTCTGATAGCCGGTGCAGCGGCACAGATTTCCTGATATACCCCGCCGAATTTCTTCCTCTGTCGGGTGCGGATTCTCGTCTAACAACGCCTTGGTTGACAGCACCAATCCGGGTGTGCAGTAACCGCATTGGACGGCGTTATGATCGATAAAGCTTTGTTGAATGGGATGCAGATTTCCATTCTTGCACATGCCCTCGATGGTGGTGATGTTTCTGCCTTCCGCCGCCACCGCCAGCACCAGACACGAGGTGACGTTCCGCCCATCCATGATCACCGTGCAGGCGCCGCAGTCGCCCGTGCCGCAACCTTTTTTGGTTCCGGTCAATGCCAGCTTTTCGCGCAGCACATCCACCAGCAGCTCATCCGGTTCAACTTCTACTTCATACTTCTGATCGTTCACCAGTAGCGTGATCTTCTTCAACATTTCTTCATCCTCCGGTCAGCACTCGAACATCTGGCGCAAACCGCGCAGCGTGAGCGCATTGATCATCTCGATGCGATAGGCGGCAGACGAGCGTACATCACTGATCGGTCTGGCAGCGTCTGCGCTGATGCGCGCCGCCTCGGTCAAGACTTCCACGGTCACCTTTCCGGATTTCTGGATCAATTGCTCTGCCTTTGGAACACGAATGGGGGTCGGCGCAACCGCGCCAAGCGCAATGGACACCTGCTGTTTTGCTGCGCTCTTCAAAACCACCGCCACACCCACAAATGCCAGGTCCATCGCCCGTCGGGGACTGTGCTTGAAATACACAGATTTCGTCCCTTCCACCGGAGTGGGAATGAAAACGGAGGTCAACATTTCACCCTGCCCCAGTACGGTTTTGCCGGGACCGACGAAAAAGTCAGCAAAAGGAAGGGTGCGAGTCCCCTTACGAGACGCGATCTCCGCCACTGCATCCAGCGCCAGCAGCGGCGCAGCCGTATCCGCCGACGGCGCCGCGTTGCACAGGTTGCCGCCAATCGTTCCGAGATTGCGGATCTGGGGTGAACCCACCTGAACCGCACCCTGAACCAGCGCCTGATATGCCGCCTGCTGGAAAATCTCTGCGCGCGCCACATCCGCCAGACGCGTCATCGCACCGATCCGGATCCCATCCGTCTCCTGGCGAATCCCCTCCAGTTCGTGGATAGGATTGATATCCACCAGAATCAGATCACCGTTCATGCGGGTTCTGCGCAGGAGGATATCCGTGCCGCCCGCAATCACGCGCGTGGAAGGCTGCTCCAAAAGCTCGCAGGCTTCCTGAATTGTATTCGCCCGACGATAATCAACGATTTCGCTCATTCATCATTCTCCCGCATCCCAAGGTCTGCATGATGGTCAGGCGTCATAGGGAAATGCGCGCCGCCAGACCATCTCGGACAGATTCACACCGTACCGCTTTTCGGTGCGCTGCACCAGATTTGCCGCGATACGATTCTGCTCTTTGATCAACGCCAGCAGATCCACGCCCACCAGTTGACCATCGACTACGCGCAGTTTTCCGTTCACCATCGAAAGATCCACCTGCCCGGATGCACACAGCACCAGCGCAGCCACAGGATCATGCAAACCGCCAGCAAACGATAATTTGTTCAGTTCTATGCCAATCAGATCCGCTGCTTTACCCGGAGCAAGCACACCAATATCATTGCGCCGCAGCAGCCGGGCACTGCCCAACGTTGCAAGTTCCAACGCCTGGGTTGGCGCCAGCGCATCCGCACCGTAGTTCACCCGCTGTAGCAGACAGGCTTCGCGCACTTCATCCAACATATTGGAGGAGTTGTTTGAAGCGCTGCCGTCCACTCCCAGACCAATGGTCACCCCTTTTTTAAGCATTGGTGTCACTTTACAAACACCCGAAGCCAGGAATTGATTGGAACATGGGCAGTGGCAAATGGCTGTACCCGTCTCTGCCATAATGCGAATATCATCATCATCCAGAACCACTCCGTGGGCAAACCACACATCCGGACCCACCCACCCCAGCGATTCTGCCATCTTCACCGAGCTCATCCCGTAGTGGCTCATCACATAGCGATGATCATCCATATTCTCCGCCAGGTGCGTATGATTCCCCACTCCGTAGCGACGCGCCATTTTAATGCTCTCTCGCATCAGATGATCGCTGACCGAGAACGGAGAGCAAGGCGCGTTGTCTACGCGCACCATGGCAAAAGGTTTGGGATCATGATGCTTCTGGATGAGCGCCTCAGTATCAGCAAGAATATCATCTTCCTTTTCGACGATATGATCCGGAGGCAGTCCTCCCTGGCTCT
>JBDKTF010000570.1:0-18401 GCA_039680295.1 Anaerolineaceae bacterium | reverse complement strand
GCACCAGTTCTACCAGACCCGCCAGGACATCGAACAATGGATGCGCCTGGCTGCTTCGGTGCTGGCAAACCAGTCACGCGCCGCTTCGCTGGTCACTTCACCGCACCCCGACCAGGCGCGCATCAAGCATATTGAGCTGATCAGCACGCGCGGGCGGCAGGTACTGCTGGTGATGGTATTGATGGGAGGCGAGCTGCACCAACAGATGCTGACCCTGTCAGGACCGACTTCGCAGGATCATCTCTCGCAGGCATCCAACCATCTCACCAGCGCCTGCCAGGGGTTGGACGGAGCCGGTCTGGGGACATTGACCGAATCCTTCTCTCCGCTGGAGATCGAAGTGCTGGAAGCCATTCAGAAAGACCTGAACCGCGCCGAAAATCTGGTAGCGGGCGAAGTGTTCCTGGATGGGCTGACCAACATGCTGGCTGAACCCGAATTTGTGAGCGGTGAAGAAGCCCGCCGCGCGCTGCGCGTGCTGGAAGAACGCTCCATGCTGGAAGATTTTCTCGCGCGCACGGTGATGACCAGCGCCCCCGGCGGGGTGCAGGTGCTCATTGGCGGCGAAGGCACCTGGGATGAACTGCGGCAGTGTTCGGTGGTGCTGGCGCGTTACGGCATTCCGGGAGTTACCGGCATCCTGGGTGTGCTGGGACCCATGCGCATGCCTTACGGTCGCACCATTTCAACTGTCCGTTTTGTCGCCAGTTTACTGAGCGATATGGTATCCGAATCGCTGGCATAATCACGAAAAAATTTTGGAGGAAGCATCATGGGCGATGCTAAAAAGTCTACAACCAAAAAGACCCCACAAGAAGAGACTCCCATCGAAGCTGCCGCAGAAACCGTAGCGGCAGAAGCAGCCAAAGTGGAAGAAATGGTCTGCAAAGCCGATTACGAACAGGCAGTGGCAGAACTGGAAAAAATCAAGGCTCAGTCGAAGGAGTATTTTGAGGGCTGGCAGCGCGAGCGCGCTGATTTCATGAATTACAAGAAGCGCATTGAGCGCGAAAATGCGCAGACCTATCAGAACGCGGTCGGCGCGATGGCGAAACGCTACCTGGTCGTTTTGGACGATCTGGAGCGGGCGCTGAAAAATCGTCCCGACAGCGAGGAGTCCGCTGCCTGGTCGTGTGGGATTGATTTAATTTTTCAAAAACTTCAGGGCATCCTCGAAGCGGAAGGGATCACCCGCATGCCCGCGGAAACGGAGACGTTTGATCCGGCGCGGCATGAAGCCATTTCGCAGGAAGACAGCCCGGATCACGAGAGCGGACAAGTTATCGAAGTTCTCCAACAAGGTTACCTGATTGGCGACCGCGTTTTGCGTCCCGCCATTGTTCGGATTGCACGCTAATATTCAAAGAGGAAAACTACCTATGGGAAAAGTCATTGGCATTGATCTCGGCACAACCAACTCTGTTGTGGCAGTGATGCAGGGCGGCGAGCCGGTCGTCATCCCTTCCGCTGAAGGGGAACGCCTGGTGCCATCTGTCGTGGCGGTCAATAAAAATCACGAGCGGCTGGTGGGACGGATTGCCCGCAATCAGGCGGTCATCAACCCCGAAAGCACCATCTTCTCGATTAAACGCTTCATGGGACGCAAATACGACGACGCGGAAGTGCAGCGCGCCCTCAAAACGGTGCCTTATAAAGTCACCAAGGCGCCCAACGGCGACGTGCGCGTGGCGATGGACGGCAAGGAATATTCTCCGCCGGAAATTTCCGCCATGATTCTGGCGAAATTGAAGTCTGACGCGGAAGCCTATCTGGGCGAACCGGTCACACAGGCGGTCATCACGGTTCCGGCGTACTTCAACGACGCTCAGCGCAACGCCACCAAAGATGCCGGCAAAATTGCCGGTCTGGAAGTGCTGCGCATCATCAACGAACCGACCGCGTCTTCGCTGGCGTACGGTCTGGACAAGAAGAAGAACGAAATCATCGCCGTGTACGATCTGGGCGGCGGCACCTTCGATATCTCCATTCTGGATGTGGGTGAAGGCGTTTTCCAGGTGCGTTCGACTTCGGGCGACACCTTCCTGGGCGGCGACGACTTCGACCAGCGCATCATCAACTATCTGGCGGATGAATTCCAGCGCGAGAACAGCATCGATCTGCGCAAAGACCGCCAGGCGCTGCAGCGTCTGAAGGAAGCCTCCGAGAAAGCCAAGATCGAGCTTTCCAGCACCATGCAGGCTGAGATCAATCTGCCTTACATCACCGCGGACGCCACCGGACCCAAGCACCTGGTCACCACGCTGACCCGCGCGCGCCTCGAACAGCTCACCGGCGATCTGGTCAACAAATCGATGGACCCTGTGCGCCGCGCGCTGCAGGATGCCGGTTTGAAACCCGCAGAAATCAACGAAGCCGTGCTGGTGGGCGGTATGACGCGTATGCCCGCCGTGCAGGACGCCGTGCGCCGCGAATTCGGCAAAGACCCCCACAAGGGCGTCAACCCCGACGAAGTGGTGGCGGTTGGCGCCGCCATTCAGGGCGCGGTGCTGGGCGGCGAAGTGAAGGATATTCTGCTGCTGGACGTGACCCCGCTGACCCTTTCGGTGGAAACGCTGGGCGGTGTCGCCACCCCATTGATCGAACGCAACACCACCATTCCGACCCGCAAGAGCCAGATCTTCTCCACCGCCGGCGACAGCCAGACGCAGGTGGAAATTCACGTGCTGCAGGGTGAACGCCCCATGGCTGCCGACAATAAGTCGTTGGGTAAATTCAATCTGGACGGGATTCCCCCGGCGCCGCGCGGCATGCCGCAGATCGAAGTGACCTTCGATATCGACGCCAACGGCATTCTGAACGTGACCGCGGCGGACAAAGCCACCGGTCGCAGCCAGCACATCACCATCACGGCATCTTCCGGTCTGAACGATTCGGAGATCGAGCGGATGCGCAAGGAAGCCGAAGCCAACGCCGAAAGCGACCGCCGCAAGAAGGAAATGATCGAAGTGCGCAACCACGCCGACAATACCATTTATGCCGGTGAAAAAGCTCTGCGCGAAGTGGTCGATAAAGTCCCCGCGAATGTGAAGAGCGAAGTGGAAGAAGGCATTTCCAAACTGCGCGCCCTGCTGCAGGGTGAAGACATGGAAGCCATTCGCAAAGCCACCGACGAACTGGGTCAAACCATTCAAAAGATCGGCGCGTCAGTATATCAACAGCCAGGCGCCAATCCGGCTGCCGGACAACCCGGCGGTGATTCCTCGACCGGCGGACAGCAATCCACCGGCGGACCGGACGGCGACGTGGTAGACGGTGAGTATAAAAACGTATGACACAGCGTGACTATTATGAAGTCCTGGGTGTATCGCGCGATGCCAACCCGGATGATCTGAAGAGCGCGTTCCGCAATCTGGCGCGCAAGTATCATCCGGATGTGAACAAAGAGCCTGACGCCGAGGAAAAATTCAAAGAGATCAACGAAGCGTATGCCGTGCTTTCGGATCAAGAAAAGCGCGCAGCTTATGATCGCTACGGATTCGCGGGCGTCAATGGAATGGGCGGCGCGCAGGACTTCACCAACGTCGATCTGTCTGACATCTTCGAAGAATTCTTCGGATTTGGCGGAATGAGCGGATTCGGCGGCGGAACCTCGCGCCGCAAGCGCAATGCTCCGCGCCGCGGCGATGATTTGAGCGGCAAGGTGGATCTGACCTTTGAAGAAGCCATCTTCGGCGTGGAAAAAGAGGTCGAAATCACCCGCGACGAAACCTGCTCCACGTGCCGCGGCACCGGCGCTGAACCCGGCACCACACCCACCCGCTGCAGCACCTGCGGCGGCAAGGGCGAGGTGCGCCAGACGCGCCAGACCTTCCTGGGATCCATGGTGCAGGTGGTAACGTGCCCGGCGTGCAACGGAACGGGCGAGGTGATCGCCTCGCCCTGCCATACCTGCCGCGGACACGGCGTGGAACGCCGCACCGTGAAGAAACGCGTGACCATTCCGGCGGGCGTGGATGCGGGTACGCAGATCCGGCTGGCTGGCGAAGGTCAGCCGGGCGCCAACGGCGGTCCAAACGGCAATTTCTACGTGGAAGTGCGGGTCAAACCGCACCAATACTTCAAGCGCAGCGACGTGAACATTCAGCTCGACCTGAAGATCAACCTGGCACAGGCGACGCTGGGGGCGGAAGTGGAAATCCCCACCGTGGATGGATCGACCAAACTGCAAATTCCGGCGGGCACCCAACCCGGCAAGGTCTTCACCCTGAAAGGCAAGGGTGTGCCCTACCTGCAGCGCAGCGGACGCGGCGACCAGTATGTGGTCGTGAATGTGGAAGTTCCCACCCGCCTGACGGCTGAACAGCGCGAGCTGTTCGAGCAGCTCGCCAAGACCATGGGCAGCGAAATCAAACCCCAGGAAAAGGGGTTCTTCGACACGCTGAAGGAGGTTCTGGGTGGCTGAACCGCGCTGGTTGGAAGTCTCATTATCCGTGGATGGCGAACTGGCTGAAGCCGTGGCAGATGTCCTTTCCCGCTACATCGAAGGGGGTGTGGTGGTGGAAAGCAATGTGGAATACGACGAAACCGAAGAAATCGCCACGCCGGTTGATCCGGTGCGCGTTTACGGCTACCTGCCGGTGAGCGACCATCTGGAAGAAGACCGCCAGCATCTGGAAGAAGCCCTGTGGCATCTGGGGCAGATTCAACCCCTGCCGCCGCTGAACTATAAACCCATCCAGGAGCAAAACTGGATGGAAGCCTGGAAGAAGAATTTCCACCCCATTCCAGTGGGCGAGCGCATGCTTATTTTGCCCGCCTGGGTGAAAATGACGGATCCCAACCGGATCGCGGTGAAGATCGACCCCAGCATGGCGTTCGGCACCGGCACCCATCCCACCACGCAGCTGTGCATGGAACTGCTGGAAAAATACGTGCGCCCCGGCACGAACCTGATCGACGTGGGCTGCGGAACGGGCATTCTGTCCATCGCCGCGCTCAAGCTGGGAGTGCGCCACGCGTTGGGGGTGGATATCGATCCGCTATCGGTGAGCGCTACACGCGAGAATGCCGAAGCCAATGAAGTGCTGGCAAACCTGGAGGTTGGGGAAGGCTCTGTGGCGGAAGTCCGCGCGGGGAATTTCTCGATCCGCAGCGCGCCGGTGGTGCTGACGAACATTCTGGCGCCGATCATCCTGCGCCTGTTCGAGGCAGGGCTGGCGGACCTGGTCGAACCGGGAGGCACGCTGGTGCTTTCGGGCATTCTGGAACCGCAACGGGACGATGTGCTGGCAGCCGCTGCCAAACGGGGGCTGCATGCGGTGGAACAGCGCCAGATGGGCGATTGGGTGGCGATGGCGCTGGAGCGCAAAGTGGATTAGGAACACTCGAAATCTGTATGAATCAAAACGAGGCTGTCTGATTATAGACAGCCTCGTTTTTTCTCTTAATGCGGGTTCAGACTTCGATGGAGATGGCGCCTTCAGGGCATTGGTCCGCCGCGTCGCGCACATCGGCTTCGAGATTGGCAGGGATGGGATCGATCAGCACCACGGCGTAATCTTTTTCGCCCAGGCTGAAGACATCGGGGCAAATTCCTTCGCAAATTCCACAGCCCATACAGCTATCTGGATCAACAATCGCCTTCATCATTTTTTCTCCGTTTGAATCATCGATTGAAGATGATCGATAGGAATTCCTATCAATATTGACCGGTTTGATTATATCACGACCGGGGATGAAAATCTGACTCATTAACAAAAATTAGTGATCGTTTCGATACGCCCCGAATTGAATCATCCTATGATGAACCATACCGACTGGCTTGTCGAAATGGTGAAGGATCGGATGGTGAACTGCTTTCATCCATTTTAACCAACAGAAACAGGCAGGGCTTCTTTCTCATCTGGATGTCTAAAAATTGACAAGGAGAACAAAAACATGAAATGGCAAAAACGTACTGCATTGATGACCACGCTCATCATAATCGCTGCTTTGCTCATTCCATCATTGGCTGGCTGCAGCCCCGCAACTGCCTCGACGTCTGAAGCGGCTGCTCCGGCGGCAACCGAAGCCAGCGAACCCGCCGCAGCAGCGACTGAGTCAGCCGCACCCACTGAATCTGCTGCTGAACCACTGAAAGTTGCCCTCATGCTTTCCAGCCCCGCCACTGACTCGGGTTGGAACGCAACTGCTTATAAAGGACTCAAGCAGTTAGAGTCTGAGTATGGGGCTGAAATTTCTTTATCCGAAAGCATTCCCACTTCGGATAACGAAGCCGTTTATCGCGATTATGCCAGCCGCGGGTACGATTTGATCATTGGCAATAGTTTCAGCTTTGGCGAAGCCGCGATGAAAGTGGCTCCTGACTTTCCAGATACGAAATTTGCCGTGACAACCGGCATTTGGGGTGAAGGCAATGTCGCCTCCTATTACCCGCTGCTGGAAGACTATTACACGAGCGGCGCGATGGATGCTCTGATGACGAAGACAGGAAAAATCGGCTTGATCGGCGGTGTGGATATCCCCTCGATGCGAGCCACAATGAACGCTTTCATCGACGGCGCGAAATCCATCAATCCCGATGTCGAAATCTCGGTCGCCTATGTCGGTAGCTGGGCAGATCCGGCGAAAGCCAAAGAGCTGGCGCTGGCACAGATCGCCAGCGGTGTGGATGTGATCGATGGTTCTTCCTCGACTTCATTCACTGGCATCATTGAAGCGGTCAAAGAAACGTATGAAAAGGAAGGCAAGATCGTATATGTGGTCGGTGATGTTGCCCTCGATGCCAGCCTGGCTCCCGAAAATATCATTGGCGCACATACCCAGAACTTCGATGGCATGGTTCTCTATTTCTATGGCTTGGTTAAAGATGGAACCTTTAAAGGCGAAATCTACCGTCCTGGTCTTGCATCTGGTTTGATCGATGTCTTGATGACGGACCTGGTGCCTACAGACGTTCAGGAGAAAGTCAACGCAGTGAAGCAGCAGTTTGTCGATGGCAAACTGACGGTGACTGAGAAATTCGAGTAATCAGAAATTGCTGATGGCAGCGGGTTTTCCTCTGACCCGCTGCCATCCTCCACATCAAACCATTCGTTCTGTGCGGAATTGTCAATGAATCAACAACATTCTGCAATTCTAAAAATGATCGGAATCACGAAGAGATTCCCCGGGGTCCTGGCGAATGATCGCATTAACCTGGACCTGGCACCCGGCGAAGTGCACGCCCTGTTGGGTGAGAACGGCGCGGGGAAATCCACGCTGATGAAAATCTTGTTTGGTTTATACCACGCCGATGAAGGTGAAATCTTCTGGCGGGGGGAGAAAGTGCGTTTCCAATCTCCTCGGGATGCAATCAGCCAGGGAATCGGCATGGTTCACCAGGATTTCAAGCTCATCCAGCGGCTGATGGTATTCGAAAATATCGTCCTTGGCAAACGTTCAGCACATGAGCCGTTTAAAGACACCCCAGCCGCGATCCGTCTGGTGGAACAAATTTCAGAGGAGTATGGGCTGCCGTTAAATCCCAAAGCAGTGGTGTGTGAACTTCCGGCGGGAATGCAGCAGCGGGTCGAGATCATCAAAGTTCTCTCGCGCCAGCCAGAGCTGATCATCCTCGATGAGCCGACCTCTGTTCTCACCCCACAGGAGACGGAACAATTATTCAAAACGATCCAGACGTTGGTACAACGCGGTAAATCAGTCTGCTTCATTACTCATAAGTTGAATGAAGTGATCGAAATTGCCGATCGCGTGACGGTCTTGCGGGATGGCGCAGTGGTTGGAACAGTGGAGACCCATGAGACCAATCCAGCCCTGTTGGCACATATGATGGTTGGACGGGATGTTGTCTTTCAAGTACAGAAAAAACAACACCAACCCGATGGCGCCATGCTGCGTGTGAAGTACCTGAGCGTCATGGGGGATGATCGAACCCCGGCAGTGCGCGAAGTCAATCTTGATGTCGCGCGGGGAGAGATTCTGGGGATCGCAGGAGTCAGCGGAAACGGACAAAACGAATTAGCAGAAGTGATCTGCGGTCTTCGCTCTGCGGAAAAAGGTTCGGTATGGCTGGGCGATCATGAGATCACGCACGCTACTCCGAATGAAATTACCCAAATGGGTGTGGCGTATATTCCGGACAAAGCCCGTCAACACGCGGCGATGATCAACCTGACGCTCGAACAAAATTGTTTGTTACGATCGCAAAATTCCCGATTATTCAGCCGCCATGGTGTATTGTCCATGAAAAAAATTGGCGCGTACACCGATGATCTCCTTCACAAGTCGGATGTACGCTATACCAACCGAAAAATACTGGCGGGCAAACTCTCCGGCGGAAACCTGCAAAAAATGATCATCGCCCGTGAACTTGGACGTGATCCTGACCTGATTGTGGCGGTCAACCCGACCATGGGCGTGGATGTCGGCGCGATTGAATTTATTCATCAGCGGTTATTGCAGCAACGGTCAAAGAATTGCGCCATTCTATTGATTTCGACTGAGCTGGATGAACTGCTGACCCTCAGCGACCGGATTGCGGTGATGTGCGACGGGCGAATTACAGGCATTGTCAACCCGAAAGAGACGTCTCCGATTGAGATCGGATTATTAATGGGCGGCGCGGCGCCTGATGAATCGGCGCGTGAAGTGAATGGGTATGAGAATGAACCTTCGGTTTGAAAGGCGGTTTTCATCGTGAAAAATAATTCTCTATCCTCCCGCCTCGATCTACAATCTAAAGCCCAGCAATGGATTGAGAAAATCAGACAGGTTTCAATCAAAGATTTCCTTACCATTCTGATCGCTATTCTGGTTGCTTTCATCATTGCGGGTATCTTGATTGTGGTGATTGGCATCAACCCGCTGGAAGCGTACCGTGAATTTTTACGGGGTTCACTTGGCAGCAAAAATGGGATTGCAGAGGTGCTGGTGCGTACCACGCCTTTGGCGCTGGCAGGTCTGGGTGTATCCATTGCGTTTCGTGCCGGGATCTGGAATATCGGTGCGGAAGGGCAGATCTACATGGGGGCTCTGGGCGCAACGTTGGCGGGGCTGTTCCTGCCCCCGATGCCAATCTGGATCCACCTGCCGCTGGCAGTGGCGGCAGGATTTATTTTCGGAGCCACCTGGGGTGCAGTGGTTGGTTTCTTCAAAGCTCGTCTGGGCGCGAACGAGGTAATCATTACGATTATGATGAACTACCTGGCGACTTATCTGGTCGGTTATCTCGTCTCAGACCCCTTGAAGGACACATCCGGGTTGATTCCTCAACCTCAATCCGCCAAGATACCAGTTACTGCCATTCTGCCGAAGATACTTCCGGCGACAAGAGCTCATGCGGGCATTCTGGTTGCGGTGTTGGCAGTGGCACTGGTGTTCTTTCTGCTCAAGCGCACAACCTGGGGCTACAACTTCATCGTCCTGGGCGCCAATCGAGAAGCGGCGCGCTACGGCGGGATCCCGATCTTGATTACTACCATTCTCGTGATGGCATTCAGCGGCGGATTCGCGGGTCTGGCGGGCGCGGGTGAAGTGTTGGGCTTGCAACATTATCTCACCCAGGATATTTCACCGGGATATGGCAACCTGGCGATTGCCGTCGCATTGTTTGGCGGGTTGGAACCTGTGGGCGTTGCGTTGTCAGCCTTCTTTTTCGGGACGATCATGGTTGGAGCGGAAGCCATGCAGCGTGCCATGGGCGTACCGACATCAATGGTGTATATCATCCAGGCGCTCATGATCATGATTGTGCTCGCCCGGCGAGTGTTCCGGCGCTAAGTAGTGAGGAGAGCTCAACATGGTTTTTCAAGAATTATTATCCCAGGCTTTTATCATTGCCTTACTGGCATCAGCCATTCGTTTAGCCATGCCGCTGCTCATCGCTGGTCTGGGTGAGATCTTTACAGAACGATCAGGCATTTTGAATATCGGCATCGAAGGCGCCATGTTATTTGGTGGGTTGGGTGGTTTCCTGGGGTCGTACTATACCGGATCTCCCTGGCTGGGTTTATTGTTTGGCATGCTTGCGGGCGCGGCGATGAGCAGTATCCACGCATTTATGACCATCAATCTGGCGGTCGATCAGGTGGTCAGTGGGATTGCCGTGAACCTCCTGAGCACGGGAGTTTCCATCTTTCTATATCGAGCGATCTTTGGAATATCCACATCTCTGCCGTCTGCAAATGGTTTTGATGTGGTCGAAATTCCCTTCCTCAGTAAGATACCGATCCTTGGACCGATCTTATTTCAGCACCAGATCCTGGTTTATCTGGCTTTAGGGTTGGTGTTGCTTGCGAATATCGTTCTGACCAGGACCACGTTTGGTCTGCGTGTGACCGCGGTTGGAGAAGACCCGCATGCAGCCGAGACCATGGGGATCAATGTTTACTCCCATCGCTGGACCTGCGAGGTGATTGGGGGGCTGGCAGCCGGGATGGCAGGCACCTTTCTTGCGCTGGGGCAACTGACTACATGGCAGGAGACCATTGTTGCTGGTCGGGGTTTTATTGCGGTCGCGGTTGTGATGTTTGGACGTTGGAATCCGGTGGGGGCTTTGGGCGCTTCCTTGCTCTTTGGGCTGGCAGATGCGTTCCAGCTTCACTTGCAGGCGTTTTCATTCACCACCATCCCACCTCAATTGCTGCGAGGTTTACCGTACCTCGTCACCGTTTTGGTCATGCTTACCGGCGTTGGCAAAGCGGCTGTTCCAAGTGCTTTATGCGTCCCATTTACCCGTGAAGACTGAACCGGTGCGGGTAGAACGCTTGGCTATAGACAATGACTTCACCAAAGAAAAGTAACCGTATTTAAAAGGAGAATGGATTATGGGAACCCTCTTGCTTGAGAAAATCGATACGCTCGCCACGTTCAACGAAAAACGCGATGTGCTTCACAATGCCTGGGTGCTCATTCGTGACAACCAGATCGAGGCGCTGGGTGTGCACGGCACGGAACCGACCGCGGCGGACGAACGCATGGATCTTACCGGTTATGTGGTTTTGCCCGGGTTGGTCAACCTTCACCATCATTTCTTCCAGAGTCTGCTGCGCAATGTGCCCAGCCTGCAGGATGTGTCACTCTTCCGCTGGCTGCACGACATGTATCTGCTGATGAGCGAGGTGACGGATGAAGACCAGTACTATGCCACCAAAGTCAACACGGCGGAGCTGCTGCTTTCAGGCTGCACCACGGCGGTGGATCACAGCTACTTAAAAGTCAATGATATGAAGTTCGATACCGAAATCGCTGCCACGCAGGAGCTGGGTATTCGCTTCCATCTGGCGCGGGGTTCATTCGATCTGGGACAAAAAGACGGCGCATTACCCCCCGATCAGATTGTCGAAAATACAGATGATATTCTTGCCGACACCGAACGGCTGATCAAAACCTACCATAACGCTGATCGCTACGGCATGGTGCGGATTGTCAATGCGCCTTGCTCTCCATTCTCAATCTCTCCGCGGCTATACCGCGAAAGTATTGAGATGGCGCGAAAATACGGCGTACACAGCCACGGGCATATGGCAGAAGCTCCTGACGAAGTCGCCTACATGATGGCAACCTATGGGAAGCGCTCGGTGGAAATGGCTGAAGAGTGGGGTTGGGTGGGTCCGGATGTGTGGTATGCGCATGCGACCGTGTTGAGCGACAGAGAGATCGAAATTATGGCACGCACCGGCACTGGCATCTGCAACTGCCCGAATTCCAACATGTACACCGCCGCCACGGTGTGCAAAGTAACCGATTTGCTCAAGCGCGGCAATGTTCCGATTGGCATCGGTGTGGATGGCTCGGCGGCGAACAACTCGTCCAATCTTCTGCACGAAGCGCGGAATGCGATGCTGATGCAGCGTGCTTTCTTTGGCGCAGACGCGATGAGCCCCACGCAGGCGCTGGAAATCGCCATTCTGGGCGGCGCAAAGGTTTTGGGACGCGACGACATCGGTGTGCTGGCGCCTGGAATGGCAGCAGACATCATCGGCGTGGATACCCGCCGGATCACCATGGCGGGCGGCGTTCACGACCAGGTGGCGGGGTTGATCCTATCGGACGTTCCGCAGGTGGACCTTTCGATCGTCAACGGGATCACGCGGGTGGCGCGCGGCGAGCTGCTCGGCGTGGATTTGCAGACGCTCATCCGCAAGCAGAACGAGCTGGCGACCCATCTGGTGGCGCGTGTGGAGAAACGCTATAACATGTCGGTAACGACGCCCACCTGGCGAAGAGCCTATCCGTACGATCCGATGGCGGACTGAGTCGAATTTGTTGTCACGCCGAAACCGAATGGCGTTTTCTGAAATAAAAATACCGCTATTCCCTGTATCAGAGGATGATCTTCGGGTCATCCTCTGAAAGGTTTAACGCCCGGTAATTGATCCTTTTGTATATAATAGAGCACGGATATTTATTGTCAGACAATTCTTGCTGTCCCATCCCTGTACGACGGGGAAGGATACCCAATATTTTCATGAGCCTCAGCAAAACATTTGAATCCGCCTGGGATGCACTTCCGGTTCCCTGCCTGGCTTTTCGAGGCAGCGGAGAGATTATTTACGTGAATCCTGCCGCCGTGGACCTTCTGGGCGCAGGGAGTGCCTCGGTGTTGCGTTCCTGTTTTATGGAATCTCTCCTGCCTGATGCGCTGGAAGCTGTCAGCGGAATCAAATCTTCCTCCGCAGCGCCGGTGAGCGCTGTTCTTCATGCCAGACGTCTGGATGATGGGCGTTCCATCAGGGTCGATGCAACCTTCCGCCTGCTGGATGACTCGCAGACGTTTATTTGCACCCTGCAGGATGTCTCTGCTTTCAAAATGCAGGAGGACGATCAGGGTGTTGGTGATACCTACTTCCGAACGATTTTCGAATGCGCGGCGATCGGGATCGGGATCGATGATATGGAAGGGCGGACGATCTACAGCAACCCGGCGCTGGAGCGCATTCTGGGGTATTCGCAGGATGAACTGCGCGGTATGCTGCATACGCAATTCTCTTACCCGGATGATCTGGCGGAAGATCTCAGGCGGTACCAGGATCTTCTGGACGGAAAACGCGAAACCTACCGCTATCTTAAACGCTATATTCGCAAGGATGGAAGGATCATCTGGGGAAATCTGACCATTTCTCTGCTGCACGAGGGCAAGGAAACCCCAGAGCATATCATCGTGATGGTCGAGGACATCACCGAGCAAAAGATGCTGGAAGACGCGCTGCGCCGCTCAGAAGAACGCTGGCGCTCACTGGCGGAGAATACACCTGATATCATTTTCACCACCGACCTGTCTGGTACGATCCGCTACTGCAACCATACCAACGGCGGTCCGCTGTTCACCGGGGATGCGGTGGGATGGGTGATCGATCGGGTGACGCCGCCGGAAGATCGTGATCTGATGCGCACGCATGTGACCGCAAGCGCGGAGCGAAACCTGCCGGAAATCTTTGAAACGGCAGTGAAAAGCGGCAGCCAGACAACCTGGTATCAGGTAAAAATTCAGCCGATTCAAAGCCAGGGAAAAGCAGATGGGCTGACCGTCATTTTCAGCGATATCACCGAGCGGAAAAAGATGGAGATGGATCTGCTCGAATACAATCAGCGGTTGGAAGCCATGCGCGAACTGGATCAGGCGATTCTGGAAGCGCAATCGCCGATCAACATCGTTCGCGCCACGCTTGAGAAAATTGATCGGGTAATCGCATGCACCCAGTTCAGTGTGGTGATTTTTGACATCCATGCCAGAAATCGAAAGGACATTCTGATCGTTCGAGAGCATGGAGAAACGAAAGTCGCAAGCGACCGTCCAATTTATGTGGATGATTTCGACATCCCCAAACTGCAAAACGGTGAGATTCATGTGGTGCAGGACATGGACACGCTGTCCGCATTGAACGAACTGGAAGAGACCTATCATCAGGCGGGGCTGCGGGCGTATGCCATTTTGCCCCTGATCAACCAGAACAATCTGGTGGGGCTTTTGACGCTGACCATGACGGAACCCGATACCATCTCGGAGGATATCATCACCAAAAGCTGGGAGGTGGCGCACCTGCTGGCGCTGGCGATCCAACAAACGAGCCTTTTCCAGAAGAGCGAGCTGCGGGCGCAGGAACTGGAAGTCATCGCCCAGTTATCGCTGGAGCTTCGCCAGGCTGCATCCCGGCGGGAGATTTACGACTCCTTTTTTGACCTTTCGGTGAAGACGCTGCATGCCGATTCGGGCGCGCTGCTCCTGCTCGAGGAACGGGGGCTGCGGTTTGTTCACTGCCGGGGTCATTCGGAAGCATTTCTGGGAAATGTGGTGCCTGAAATGCGGATCCCTTTCTGGTATGTGATCCGGACCGGTGAAGCGCTGTATATCTCGGATGAGGATCAAACGGCGAACTCCACGCTGCCCGAATATTACCGTCCACTCGCCAGGGATCATACCCTGGCTGCGCTGATCCCGGTGCGGAGCAGAGAAACCACCATCGGGGTGCTGCATCTCAGTTTTCGCAATCGCACAGAATTCAACGTTTATGAGCAGCGGTTGTTTGCGGCGTTGACGGATATCGCTTCGAATGCGCTCGAAAGAGCCGAAGTGGTTGAAACGCTCGAAAAACAGGTGGCAGACCGCACCTGGGAACTGGAGACGCTGCTGGAAGTTGCATCGGCGACCTCGTCGCAAGAGCAGGTGAACCGGCTGCTGGACGACGCGCTGGATACGATTTTGATCAAAGTGGGCTGCACAACCGGAGCGGTTTATCTGATCGATCCGCAGGCGCAGCAGGCGCAACTGGCAGCCGGATTGTGGGGGCGAAAGCGGGGGTTCGAGATCGCCGCCGCGCTTTCGCTTCAGGAAGAGAACGTCCAGAAGGTGATGAAGGCGGCGGAGTATATCTGGCTGCACGATTCGACTTTCCGGGAGACAGCGGACCCGGAACGAAAGGCGCTTCAGGACGCGAATCTGCTTTGCATTCCGATCCGCCCGGAAGCCGAGACGCTGGGGTGGATCGTGCTGCGCGATACGACGGGATGCATCCAAGATCGCGAATTGAAGGTGTTGTGCGCAGCGGCGGATCAAATTGGGATGGCGGTCGAGCGGCATTTTCTCCGCCAGCAGGCAAACGATGCGCTCATCATTCAGGAAAGGCAGCGTCTTGCCCGCGATCTGCACGATTCGGTCACCCAGCTTCTGTACAGCCAGTCTTTGCTGGGAGAAGCCGGGCGAAATTATCTCCATTCGGGCATGTACGATCAGGCGTCGAAGTGCCTGAATGAACTCGTTCAGACCGCGCACCAGGCTTTGAAAGAAATGCGCCTGATGATATACGACCTGCGCCCGTCGATTTTGAAAGAGGAGGGGTTCATCGGGGCGTTGAATTACCGGTTGAGCACGGTGGAGAAGCGAGCCGGGGTCAATGCGAGTCTGGCGGAGCACGTGAGCCGCAAGCTCACCCCGCCGGAAGAGGAAGGTCTGTATCGAATCGTGCAGGAGGCATTGAACAACTCGTTGAAACATTCCAACGCAACCGAGATCGAGATCGAGTTCACTGCGGATGAGCATGTGATCGAGTTAATGGTGAGAGATAACGGGATCGGATTTGACCCGACCCGCAGGGGATCCGGCGTCGGTCTGGACAGCATCCGCGAACGCGTCAACGCGCTTGGCGGGAATCTGGCGATTGAGTCCAAACCGGAGGGCGGGTCGTGTGTTCGGGTCAGGATAGAGAAATCAGATGAAGACAATCAGACCTATTCGTATCTTAATATGTGATGACCATCCGATCGTCAGGCAGGGTCTTCGTTTTCTGATCGACTCGGAGCAGGGATTCGAGCTGGTCGGCGAAGCGCAGGACGGCGCGGAAGGGGTGGAGAAGGCGCTGCTGTTGAAGCCCGACATCACCCTGATGGACCTGGTCATGCCGAAAAAGGATGGAATCGAAGCGATCGGAGATATTCGCCGGCAGGACCCCAGCGCGAAGATCATGGTTCTGACGAGTTTTTCTGAGGTGGATCACATCCTTCCGGCAATCAAAGCGGGGGCGATGGGGTACATCCTTAAGGATACTTTGCCCCAGGAACTGCTGGCGGCGATTCGAGACGTCTGCGCAGACCGGATTTACCTGCACCCACTGATCGCCCGGCAGCTGTCTCACGCGATGAATAACGAACCCGACCCGCCGCTCCCGGAGGAGGTGCTTTCGGAACGGGAAATCGATATTTTGAAATTGATCGCGCGCGGGAAGAGCAACAACGACATCGCCGATCTGCTGTCGATCAGCCGGAACACGGTGGGCACGCACGTAACACATATTCTGGAAAAGTTGAATTTTGAAAACCGCACCCAGGCGGCATTATACGCGCTGCGCACCGGGCTGGTGGGTCTGTATGAGAAGAAATAACCGCGGGATCTTGTTCTCGATCCTCCATCTGGTTAATATAGAGAAAGCGCAACTGTTTTGCGGATGAAAGTGAGGAATGCCGTGGAATACAACCAGGAAAAAGTGGATGAGATGATCCTGGCGCTGCTCTACCTCACCAGTTCACGGGATCAATATGGGACCAGGGCATGGAAGGGCTTGAACTGGGAAGCGCTGGACCGGCTGTATAAAAAAGGCTACATCAGCGATCCGCAATCCAAGAGCCCAACGCTGGTGATGTCGGAAGAAGGGGCGAACCTTTCGAAAGAGCTGTTGTTCAAGTATTTCGACGCGAAAGAATGAAGCGATTCGTGGACAATTTCTCTACATGCACAACGAACGCTTGAAAGGGACACCGATTTCACTTATCATCAATAATGAGCCTGGAAATCGATTCAAGCTCACACCATAGTCACAACCAGAACACTGCGGATCGGGCATTTTTATCTGTACGCCGTGGGAGCAAAAGCCCCTGATCAATCCTGGCTCAAGGAGGATGATCATGAAACGGGTGCCGCTTTTAACGCTGGTTTTTGCCGTGCTTTCGGCTGTGTTTTTTCTGGTCCTGTTTTCCGCATTCCATTCAAACCTTACCCACTCATGAGCGTTCAGGATGCCCTGGACCTGCTGACGCCGCTCGTCCTGATTCCAATCTACTGGGTGTTGTTCAAAAACGGCGGAGCAGAGAAATCCACCCTTGCCGAGGAGATTGTGTTCATGGCGCTGGCGGCGGTGTGGGTGCTTGGGCAGGGAATGCATCTGTCTGCCAATTCGATCAACAACCTGTCGGAAGCGTTTGCGAAGGAGCAGGTGATTGACATCACCGGCACGGATATCTACCGACTCACCTATTTCTACGACGAGCATCTCAGCCATTATTTATGGCATTTCGGTGTCATCGGACTGACCACGCTGCTGGTCTACCGGGAATGGCGCAGCCCCACAAAGATCCAGACGCGCTGGTGGATGGCGATTCTGGGGGGCATCATTTTCGGTTTCACCCAGTTCCTGATTTTCCTCGAAGGGCAGACGGTCGCCATGGGTTTTCCCTTTGCGATTGGTTTGACCCTGGTGATTCTGATCTGGGGGCGCAAAACCTGGGGGCAGCGACCGATGCTGGCGTTCTTTTTCATTGCCTATCTGCTGGCGGCTGTCCTGCTGACCGGCTGGAGAGTCGTCTATGGCGGGTTCCCTCAGCTCACCGATGTGGGATTGATGTAGATCGGCGGCTTATGAAAGACAGGGATTTTATGCGGCGTGATGTTCTCCGGGCGGTTCTGCCCATGCTGCTGGCTGCGGTCGTGCTTCTGAACGCTTGCGGCGTTTCACCGCAGGCAACGCCAACCTTCGCGCCCATGACGCCCACGGTTGCGCCGTCGCCTTCCCCCACCGTTTGTTTTTGCCACGATACCGATGGAACCCACCGCAGCCTTTCCGGTGCACCGCGTTGGCGTGCGGATGGCGGATGGGGTCGGAGAGTTCTACGACCGGGCGACCGATGAAAAATTTATTCCGCGGGGAACCAACTATATTCGCGTGGCGCCCATGTCGAGCGACAATCCGGGTCTGTGGCATTCGACGTTGAACCCCGGCTTCTACGAACCGGAGCGAGCTGAATCCGCGCTGGAGGCGATGCATGCTCTGGGTTATAACGTGGTGCGTATTTTTGTGGACTGCTGCCGCCCCGGGACGAACGCTGGCGACCCGGCAGGGGGAGTATCACAGGCGTATCTTGCCAACGTGATCGATTTTTTAACCAAAGCCAGGGCAAACGAAATCCATGTGCTGATGGTGATGGATTTGACCCCCGCGCAGGGCGGGTATGACGAAATGTGGGGTTATTGCTGCGAAACCTTCGACGGCGAAAATTTTCGCTATCTGACCCCGGGTGGTCACAGCGCCGAACGCCGTTTTAACCGGGATTTTATCCGCGCGATGATTGCCCAGAGCGCACCGGTGGAATGGATCTTTGCGTACGACCTGACCAACGAGGTTCATTTCAGCGTCGATCAGCCCCCGTTCAGCCTGACCACGGGTAAGGTGACC
>JBDKTF010000367.1:0-2754 GCA_039680295.1 Anaerolineaceae bacterium | reverse complement strand
AAAGGGTGGGACCTGGTGGAGCAAGCCGTTCGGGTCTGCGGCGCAGATGCGTTGGCAGCCGCCATGGATGTGCTGAATGGATATGTCAGCATCCGCGGCTGGGTGGAACAGACGGATTTGACCCCGCTGGCGCTCGGCAGCCGGTTGACAGCCGCCGGCATCAAAACAGTGATCTATACCGATATTACGCGGGACGGCACCGGAAAAGGCGCCAATCTGGAAACCGCCCAAAGCCTGGCGCACGAATGCGGCGCGCATGTGATCCTCTCCGGCGGAATTGCTTCACTGACAGAGATCAGTCGCGCCCGCGCTGCGGGCATGGCGGGAGTGATCATTGGGCGCGCGCTTTACGAAGGTGCTTTTACACTGAAAGAGGCTTTGGAGGTGTAATAATATGTTAGCCAAACGCATCATTCCCTGTCTGGATGTCAAGGATGGACGGGTGGTGAAGGGCATCAACTTTGTTGCGCTGCGGGATGCGGGCGATCCCGTGGAACAAGCCAGCCTGTATGACGGCATGGGCGCTGACGAGTTGGTCTTTCTGGATATTTCCGCCAGTCCGCAGGAACGCCGCACCACGCTGGATATGGTGCGGCGGGTTGCCGACCAGATCTTTCTGCCGCTGACCGTCGGCGGCGGCATTCATGATGTGAGCGATATGCGCGCTGCCCTGCTGTCGGGAGCGGACAAGGTCAGCGTCAACACTGCGGCGGTTCAGAATCCTTCGATTCTCCAGGCGGGCGCCGAACGTTTTGGCAGCCAGTGCATCATCCTCGCCGTGGATGCGCGCCGCAATCCCGCTGGCGGTTGGACGGTGTACACCCATGGAGGGCGCAAACCCACGCCAATGGACGCACGTGATTGGGTCGAACGTGCTGTAGGTCTGGGCGCGGGAGAGATCCTCCTGACTTCCATGGACAGAGATGGAGTGCGCAGTGGTTACGACGTGGAACTCACGCGGGAGATTGCCGAATGTGTCAATGTACCGGTGATTGCGAGCGGCGGCGCTGGAAAGCTGGAGCATTTTTCTGAGGTGCTCACCCTTGGAAAAGCCGATGCGGCTTTGGCTGCCACGCTCTTCCACGATAAACTGCTCACGATCCGCGATGTGAAGTTGTATCTGGCTGCCCGTGGAATTCCGGTGCGTCTGCTGCCCGATGAGGATTGGAGAACCGCATGATCGACTTTAAATTCGACGCCAATGGGTTGATCCCCGCTGTTGTGCAGGATGCCGCGGATGGGACCGTGCTGATGGTCGCATGGATGAACGATGCTTCTCTGCAGCGTACCCGTGAGACTGGGTTGGCGTGTTTCTGGTCGCGCTCGCGCCAGACGTTGTGGACAAAGGGCGAGACCTCAGGAAACACCATGAGAGTATTGGAAATTCGGGTGGACTGCGACGCCGACACGCTTCTGCTGCGGGTCGAACCGGCGGGTCCAGCCTGCCATACCGGCGCGCGCAGCTGCTTTTACCGCACGCTGAATGATGAATTTGAAATCAAACCCTTAGAATAGTCAGGAAACCGTATGTTACAAGAATTATTTGAAGTTATCGAAAATCGCAAGAAAAACCCGGTCAAGGGATCGTACACCTGCCAGCTTTTTGAAATGGGTGAAGATGAGATTCTCAAGAAGATCGGTGAGGAAGCCGTGGAAGTGATTCTGGCTGCCAAAGCCCAGGGCGATGAACGTCTGCTCAACGAACTGGCAGATCTGACCTACCACAGCCTGGTGCTGCTTTCCCTGCGCGGTCTGACCCCGCAGGATGTGGAAGCGATTCTGGCTGCACGCCATAAACCCCGCCCCGGTGATTAAGATGCAGTTGTTACTGTTCGATGTCGATGGTGTGCTGATCGAGCCGCACGGTTATCACTACGCCCTGCAAGCCACGCTGCAGAAGCTGGGCAGAATGTGCGGCATCCCCGACTGCAACTTAACCGAAGAGGATATCGCTGCCTTTGAATCGAACGGCGTTTCCACGGAGTGGGATTCATCCGCCATCAGTCTGGCATATTTGCTCACACAGGTGTGGCGCATCGCGCCAGATTTTCGCCTGCCCGATCGGCTGGCGGCTGATCCGCCGCCTTTTCACCTGCCAGCCCCAGATTTTCGCGCGTTGACAACTGCACTGGCAGGTACCCGCAATCAGGGCTGGACGTCTCTCGAACGCGGGGCGCATTTGCTGGTGGAGAATGATTCATTGAATCCCGACCAGCGAACCTATCTGCGCGAAATTTTTGCCCATGCCCGTTGCGAGTCGGGAATCAACTATCTTCTTTTTCAGGAACTGGTCGCGGGCAGCGCTGCGTTTGCACGGCTTTATCATTTGCCGCCAGCGTTCAATGTCGAAAGCTACCTGATGCTGTACGACAAGCCCCTGTTGCTGCCCGGCGATGCCAGTGCGTTGAAAGCCTGGTACCGCCAGCCGGATCAGGGCGCAGCCCTGTTTACCGCCCGTCCGGGAGATTCGCCTCAATCGGTGCCTTCCGCGCTCGAAGCGGAACGCGGCGCGGAGCTGTTGGCGTTGGATGGAATTCCCATCGCCAGCCAGGGAAAAATCGCCTGGATGAGTCAGCAGCTTAACCTGCCAGAGCAATCCCTGATCAAACCGGCGCCAGCGCACGTATTGATGGCTTTGCTGCTGGCTGCCGGCGTTCCTCTGGAGGAAACCGTGCAGCCGGTGAAGGCGTTTTTAATGGAAAGCGAAGCGCCTTCCGTTCTGGGCAGACTGCGCGGCGCGCAGGTGTGCATCTT
>JBDKTF010000471.1:0-2201 GCA_039680295.1 Anaerolineaceae bacterium | reverse complement strand
ACAATACTGGCAGCCGAAGCAGCGGTCGCTGTCGACCAGGACCACACCGGTATCCGTCTTATAAGTCGCCTTTGTCGGGCACACTTCAATGCAGGTTGGGTTTTCGCAGTGCATGCATTGGTTGGGGAAAAAGAACATTTCCAGTTTGTCGGGAAATTCGCCGACAGGACCCATGCGCTTTACTCGGTTCAAGAACACACCCAGGTCCACATTATTTTCCATTTTGCACGCCACACTGCATGCCTGGCAGCCGGTACATTTGTCCAGGTCGATCAATAATGAGTACCGGATCGGTTTTTTTGTCTCACCCATTCCATTTCCTCAACTTTCTTTTTTGACAATCCGGCACATCGTGGAACGAAGACCCGGCGTCATAAATTCGTCGTTGTAAACCCGATCGCTGGTAATGGTGTTGGCATTGGCGCTGCCGTTCGGGTAACCGGGCAGTCCCAATTCGGGGCAGGCTTGCCACCAACCGTGAGGAATCACGCAGACCCGTTCATGAACGCCATCCGAGGGTCTGGCTTTCATGGTAATGCGCCCGGTGGGTGATTCGATCCAGACGTCGTCGCCCTCCTTGATGCCCAATTTCGCTGCCAGTTTTGAGGAGAACGTCACCTGCGGCTCGGGCACCAATTCCCGCAGATGAGGGATGCCGCGAAATGCCGAGTGATAATAGATGGGGTAACGCCGACCGGTGATGCCGATGAGCGGGTATTCCTTTGCCAGTTCCGGGGTCGAATAGGGTCCTTCTTTGACTTCGTTAGCCGAAGGAAACGGCGATGAGCCCATAATCAACTCGATGACCGAATAGAGCTCGACTCTTCCCGAAGGGGTTCGGAATCCGTTTTTCTGATATTCACGGCTGGGCATATCCGGAACTTTGTGGATCCATTCCTCCTTGAGCTGCTCCCAGGTAATGCCGGCATGTGTTTCTTCCAACTGCCAGTTGAAAAGCTCCTCATCCGTCTCCCAGGGCCACCATTCGGGATTGAGCCGGTGACCCAACGTCCGCCAGAACCAGACATCGCTCCTGCGTTCATACAGAGGCTCGACTGCCTTTTGCTGACCAAAAACCCACTCGCTGCACACCTCGTCAGCCAGGTAGTCGCGCTCCGTCCAATGCGTGGACGGCAGCACAAGATCTGCGATTTCGCAGGTCGGGGACATGTAGTAGTCCATCACACAGAGCAGTTCCAGGGACTTCAACGATTCCTTCACCAGGCTGGTATTTTCCGCCCAGGAAAGGGGATTGCCCTGAACTGTGATATAACCTTTTACGGGGTAGGGTTTTCCGGTGCGCATTGCCTGAAACACGTTGGTCGGGTTGGATGTACCGTAGATTTGACCCTTGGCTCGTTCATCAATAATGCGCAGCTGTCGCTGGGTAGCCGGTTCTTTGCCGGGAAGCTCGCCCATCTGATTCCAGAACGGCATACTGAGATTGCCGCCCTTTTTCTCCAGGTTGCCGGTGATGGCGATGATGATATTGATCATCTGCAGGGTATCTTTGCAGTTGGTTTGCTCTTCAACACCCTGAAACACATTGATGGTGGCGGCGGGCGCTTTGGCGTACGTGCGTGCAGAATCATAGATCACCTGCGGGTCTACCCAACACATCTCGGCAGCCTTTTCCGGCGAAATGGCATCTGCACGTTCTTTCAAACCCAACCAGATGGTCTTTACCGGCAATACCTTCCCGTCCAGAGTGGTCACCGTACCGCGGTAATCAATATCCTCATCGATGTCTTTTGAGAAAATCGACACCATGGATTGGCTTTTCTTATCCCAAACCAGCATCGTTTTGGGATCGCCCCCCTCCTTGATCATGGATTCATTGAGAGGCACTTCCGGACCTTCAATAATCAACAGTGGGGCATTGGTGTATTTCTGGGTAAATTCATGGTCGTAGAGATCTTCATTGATGATGATGTTGATCCATGCCATGGCAAGATACGGATCAGAACCCGGTCGCAGCCCCACAAAATGGTCGGCTTTCGCCGCCAGAGGATGCTCAAAAAGCGGGTCGATAACAATCAGCTTGGCGCCGCGATCTCGGCTGCGCCCATACTGACCCGAGGTATACGTTGCTTCTGTCCAGACCGAATTGGCGCCCCAAAAGACAATGCAGTCTGCATTGTCAAAATCGCAGCCGTCGAAAGTGGGGAACATGCCAAACTGGAGGAATGCCTGCACCATCA
>JBDKTF010000161.1:0-8622 GCA_039680295.1 Anaerolineaceae bacterium | reverse complement strand
TGGAAGATCCGACGGAAGGGACGGTGCAGCGCGCCCGCAACGTGCAGGTGGGATACCTGCCGCAGGAAGCCCATTTCCTCACCAACCACACGCTGTGGGAGGAGTGTCTGACGGCGTTCGCGGAACTACAGGCGATGCAGATGGAGCTGACCCGGCTGGAAACGCGCATGAGTGACCCGGATCAGGCGGAAGCGGCGCTGGAATCTTACTGCAGGCTGCAGCACGAATTTGAACTGCAGGGCGGGTACACCTATGAAACACGCATCCGCCAGACGCTGACCGGGTTGGGCTTTGCCCCCGAAGACGCGCAGCGCCCGCTGGACCAGCTTTCGGGCGGGCAGCGCACCCGCGCACTGCTGGCGCGCCTGCTGCTGGAAAATCCCGATCTGCTGCTGCTGGACGAGCCCACCAACCACCTCGATCTCTTCGCGGTGGAATGGCTGGAAGCCTATCTGAAGGATTGGGAAGGGGCGGTGCTGATCGTTTCGCACGACCGCTATTTCCTTGACCAGGTGGCGCAGACCATCTGGGAAATGACCCCCGCCATGGAGGAATACCGCGGCAATTACACAGCCTATCTGACGCAGCGCGCCGAACGCTACACGCGCCGGTTGGAAGAGTACCAGGCGCAGGCGGAGTTTGTCGAGAAGGAAGAAGAATATATCCGGCGCAATCTCGCCGGTCAAAACACCAAACAGGCGCAGGGACGGCGCAAGCGGCTGGAACGAATGCTGGAAGAAGCACGCCTCACCCCTCCCCGCGAACAGCGCCATATCCACATGCAGCTTCAACCGGTGGCGCGCTCAGGCGACCTGGTGGTGCGCACCTACGGATTGTCGGTGGGTTATGAGGATGAAGGGCGCCCGCTGTTTTCGGTGCCCGATCTGACGCTGCTGCGCGGCGAATGCGCCGCCATCATCGGTCCCAACGGGGCGGGGAAGACCACCTTCCTTAAAACCCTGCTGGATCAGGTGCCGCCCTATGCCGGCGAAGTGGCGTTGGGCTCCAGCCTGAAGATCGGTTATTTCGCGCAGGCGCACGAAGACCTGAAACCAGAGCGTACGCTGATGGAGGAAATCCACGCGGTGGCGCCCAACCTGCTTCCGGCAGCGGTGCGTGACTATCTGGCGAAGTTCCTCTTTTCGGGCGACGATGTGTTCAAACTGGTGAGCGTACTCTCAGGCGGTGAACGCGGACGGCTGGCGCTGGCGAAGCTGGCGCTGGGCGGCGCGAACCTGCTGCTGCTGGATGAGCCCACCAACCACCTCGACCTGCCCTCGCAGGAAATTTTGCAGACCATCCTGAGCGGATATGCGGGCACCATTCTGCTGGTGTCACACGACCGTTATCTGATCGACGCGCTGGGTACGCAGATCTGGGAAGTGCTGCCGCAGGAAAGCGCAATGCGCGTGTTCGAAGGGACCTACAGCGAATACCGGGCGGTAAAGGAAGCCGAAGCCGCGGAACGCGCCGCACAAAAAGCGGCGGAGTCGCAGGCGCGCCGTTCGACGGCGCAGCAGGAACGCGGGCGCAACAACCATTCCTCGGCAGCGGAGCGCAAGCGCAAACAACGCCTGCAAAGCGTCGAAGATGAAATTGCGGCGCTGGAAGAGAAGATGAAATTGACCGAACGCCAGTTGGAAAATCCACCCGGAGACCCTCAAAAAGTGTACATACTGGGACAGGATTACGTTCGCCTGCAAAAATCGCTGGAAAGTCTGATGGAAGAGTGGGCAGATCTGGCGGATGATTGAAATAAAAACACCCCGCGTCATACGACGCGGGGTGCGCTTTTGAATGGAAACTGTTTCAGGGAACGATCGTCTCGGTGACTACAGGCGTCTCGGTCTCGGTAGGAGTTTCAGTGGGGGTTTCAGTCTCGATGGGTTCTTCGGTTTCAGTGGGTTCGGGTGTTTCAGTGATTTCAGGCGTTTCGGTCTCTTCGACATCTTCGCCATCTTCACCATCCGCAAGAGCATCGGGGTGAACCACCACGCCCTGCGCGGTCAGCGGACCATTGGCGGTGTCGCGGCGGGAGATGATGGTGACCTTTGCGCCAACGACCAGCTTGTCCACGCGGTCTTTCGGCAGGATCTTGGCATCGGGGGTGAGCTGGAAGGTGTATTCCATGCCGTCATTTGCCAGGATGGTGATGCTGACGCCCTCGGTGTACGCGGTGACAGTGCCCACACGATGGAAGTGAACCGGTTTGCCGGGGATGGTCATGATCTTGACGGCGGTGTAGGTGCCATCTTCAGCGGCTTTGGCGGTGACGACTGCCTTGCTGCCCACGGTGATCTGATCAACAGTCATGCCGTCTGCGCCGTGCAGTTTCAACTGGGTCTCTGCGGTGATGAGAACCGTTACGGTGCTGCCGTCTGCAAGGGTCAGGGTCAGGTGATCCAGAGCGGCTTCGGCAACCGTGCCTTTGAAGTGCATCGGCTTGTTTTTGGTCTTATCCGCTTTATCAGTTTTGCCCTTTTCCTGCGGAACCTTGGTCTTCTGGGACGTGCTGTCTTTGCCCGGAGGATTGCCGCCCTTATCGGAAAGCGGCGCGGCTGCTACCGAAAGGGTGGATACCATCATGCTGGCGATGACCAGGATGGCGACCCACAACATTTTTTTCTTCATACGAATTCTCCTTTTCTTGCTCTCTTGGAAATGACTGGACTATGGTGCAGTATAGGTTACGGTCAACACAAAGCTGACTTCATCTCCAGCGACATCGCTGCCGACAATTTCAATCGCGTTGGGTCCTTCTTCCAAAGGAATGACCACGGAGAAGGTCTGTGTTTTATCCACCACGACGATTTCGTCATTGATTGTCAGGATGGTATCGGTGGGGGCGGTGCCGGCAACGGTAAATTCCGGCGCAGTGACTTCGACATCTTCTGCTGAGAAAATATTGACGGTGAGATTGCCGCTCGATTGGGTCGTTATCGGACCTGTATAGGGCTGCGCTGCAGCTCCGCTCGCAGGATCTGCCGGGTTTTCACCGGCTGAGGCTGGGGCGACCGCTGAACCGTTTTCGGCAGAAGGGGTCGGAGATGCGGTACAGGCTGCAAGAAGAACCAGGCTCACAGCCATCAGACAAAATTTATGGATCGTAGTCATGGTTCGAGTATACGACGGTTTATCGAACTATACGCATAACTGTCAAAAATGTAAGGAATGACGGTCATTAATCTGCGGTTGCGCCTGCCAGTGTGGGCTCATCTCCGTTGTATTCGCGAATCTGGGGGAATTTTCCGGCGATCCACACCGCCGCCACCACGCAGCCGATGCCTCCGGTGATGATGGCAGCCGGAATGCCGAACGCCTGCGCCACCGCTCCAGATTCAATTTCGCCCAACTGCGGACCGCCCATGAAGAAGATCTGGTTGATACTGGTCATGCGCCCGCGAATATGATCGGGTGTCTGAAGCTGCCGAATGGTGTTGCGGATGATGGTGCTGACCGAATCGGCTGCGCCCACCACGATCAACGTCAGGAAGGTCAATCCAAAGGCGCGCGAAACGCCGAACGCCACCGTCGCCAGACCGAAGATCACCACGGATCCAAGCAGGATTTTGCCCTGTTTGCGGATGGCGTTTTTCTGCGAGATGATCAGCGCCGCGCCGATCGCGCCAATGGACTGCGCAGCCGAGAGCCAACCATACTGCACCGCGCCGACGTGCAGGATATCGCGCGCCACATAGGGCAGCAGGGTGTTGGCAGAGCTGAAGAAGGTGGCGAAGAAATCCAGAATCATGCTGGAGCTGATGACGGGATGCCCGATGATGAAGCGAATGCCTTCGCCAATGGGCGAGAGGTCGATGCGCTTGCTGCTCGGCGCCAGAGTCACCTGCTGCGGCACCGAGCCGATCATGATCAGCGCGCCGATGACCGCCAGAAAAGAGACGGCATTGATCAGGTACACGTTTCCCTGCCCCATGTACGCGATGACCAGACCGCTCAACGCCGGTCCGATGATGGAACCGATATCGCTGGCGATCGAGTTCATGGAGAACGCGGAGGGCAGGTCTTTTCCGGGCACCAGATTGGGGATGAGCGACTGGCGGGCGGGTCCGTCGAAGGAAATGGCGACTGCCTGGACGGCGGTGAGCAGATAGATATGCCAGAGCTGGATGACGCCCAGCACCGTCAGCAGCCACAATCCCAGGGCGGTAAGCGCCATGGTGGATTGGGTGAAGAAGATGATTTTGCGGCGGTTGTACCGGTCTGCCACCAGACCGCCGATCAGCGCAAAGACCAGAATGGGGATGAAACGTGCCGCGCCGATGCCGCTGACGGCAATGGGGTTGCTGTTCAGTTCGCGGATATGCCAATAAAGCGCCCAGATCTGCATTTGCGATCCGGCGACGGAAATCATTTGACCCAGCCACAAATAAGTAAACCTGCGGTGGTGGAGCGCAGGCGGTACGTGTATTCCCATAGAAATGAGTTATGTTCCCCAGTCGCGGAGGTAAAGAAAGTCGTAACCGATGGTGCGGTTGCTCAGTTTGGCAATGGGCGGCGGCACCCGTTTGAACTGGTTGCGTTGGATGCGCCGTACAACCGCCTGAACGAAGGCGGGGGCAAAACCCGCATCCACGGCGTCAGCGGGGGTGTAGCGCTGATCCACCAACAGATAAAGCAGCTTATCCACCTCGGCGTAGGTGAAACCCAGCTCGCCTTCGTCGGTCTGCCCCGTCCACAGGTCTGCGGACGGCGGTTTGGCGATGATGGCTTCGGGTACACCCATGTCGGTGGAAAGCTGGCGCACCTGCGTTTTGTAGAGATCTCCCAGGGGATTGAGGGCGCAGGCGGAATCGCCGTAGAGGGTGGAATAGCCGAGCAGGATCTCGGTCTTGTTCCCCGTGCCGACCACCAGACCATTGAAGGCAGCAGACTGGTCGTAGAGCACGATCATGCGGCAGCGCGCCATGATGTTTCCCTTGCGCATGGAGTTGATCTGCGGGTCGCGCTGAATCAAGGGGTCTGCCATTTCGGTGATCGGTATGGTGAGACTCTGCACGCCCAGCGCGTCGATCACCATTTGAGCGTGATCGAGCGAATCCTGCGAGGAGGTTTTATAGGGCATTCGCACCGCCAGCACATTTTCGGGTCCGAGGGCTTCAGCCGCCAGGAAGCACGACAGAGCAGAATCCACCCCGCCGGACAGCCCCAGCACAGCGTGTTGAATGCCGGTGCGGGTGATTTCGGTGCGGATGAAATCTGTCAGCAGGGTGCGAGCCAGTTGCGTGTCAAGGGTAAGATCAATATTCACGGCAGCGCTCCTCAACGATTGATTTGTGTGGACGGATCAGACCTGCCGCCGTCGGAGAGGATGTGGTTCATTTCGCGCTGGACCAACGCGGTGCGCTCGTCGCGCAGCAGCGGCAGGCGGGCGCGGGTGCGGTGAAGCTGGTTCAGGTCAATTTCGGTCATGGTCAGGGCTTCTTCATTCGCGGGACCCTGAACCAACAGGTCGCCGTTGGGGTCGAACACGGTGGCGTTTCCGGCAAAATTCAACCCATCTTCGAAGCCCACCTTGTTGGTGTGCGCCACAAAGGTGGTGAACAGACTGGCGTAGGCGCGGTTGATTTGCTGCACCCAGCGCACCGATTCGAGCTGGGGATCGCTGCTCAGACCGCGGCTGGGGGAGGCGGAAGTGAAGAGCATCAGGTCAGCGCCGTCCAACCAGAGCAGGTAGGGCGGCGACGCGTGCCAGAAATCTTCGCAGATGAGCATGCCGGCGCGTCCAAAGCGGGTATCGAAGGCGCGGACAGAATCGCCCCAGGCGAAAAAGCGCCCTTCATCGAAGAGACCGTAAGTGGGCAGGTAAACCTTGTGGTGAATGTGCACCACTTCTCCGCGCGAAAGATAGGCGGCGGAAATGAAGAAGCGGTGGCGGGTATCTTCGTCGACAAAGCCCACGACCAGATCCAGATTCTGACTCGCTTCGAGCAGGGGGCGAAACACGGGATCGTCAGAGGTGGGGTGGTGCGCCACGGTGGGCGCCAGGTCTTGCAAGACGTAGCCGGTGAGAGAAAGTTCGGGGAAGATGAGCAAATCGGCACCCTGGCTGCGCGCTTCGCGGATGGTTTCCAGGTGCTTTTGCAGATTCGCGTCAACATTGCCCAATTGGGTACGGATCTGTGCCAGTGCAAGGTTACATTTCATAGGTTGCGTAAGGTATGATCTTTAAAATGTAATGTTGAATATCCATCCCTGCCCAAAGGCGGCAGGTTTTACCGCAAAAGGTGTTTACGTCCGTACGATCGGGTCGGGTTCGCGGTTGGCGTCTTGCAACTGGTGGGGCGAGATGGACAGACGCACCACCAACCCCATTTCCACCAGGAGATAAACCATCCCCAGCCAGCTTTCCCACCGCAATCCCATCCATTGAGGCGCCGGGTCTGCGCGGAAGAAGGAAAGCGCCAGAAGCAGCGCGGTGACGCTGATCAGCGCAGCCAACCCGCGGCGACCGGAAGCCCGCAGAAAAGACGCTTTGCTCTGCTCGATGATGGTAACGCATAACAGCGTGAGCACGGCGCCCACCAGTTGAAGCGGCACCCGCACGGCGTAGCGTCCGGTTTCGTCGATCGTGGGGAGACCCCAACCCGACCTATCGGGCAACTGCACGCCGTACGCCACCCCACTCTGCCAGCAGCCCAACCAGATTCCCATGCAAACCAGCAGGGCGGCGGGCAAAAGAGCATCTGCCAGGCGGGGGATGCCTTTCTGCATCTTTCTTCCGACCAGGAACACGGTCAGCGCAGCGCCAGGCAGCGCTCCTGTCCACGAAAGACCGCCTTCCCAGAAGGCGATCATGGCGGCGGGATGGTCGATGTAGTAGGGTAGATTGGGGAGCAGATAAGCAATGCGAGCGCCTACCAACGCGCCAAACATCACCCACAGTTCACTGCGCAGTAAACGCTCGATCACGGGTTGTGGGGCGTTGGGCATGCGCCAGACCGTCCATGCCAGCCCCAGCGCCGCACTGATCCCTACGAGGAGCGAAAAGGCGTTCACCGGCAGCCTCCTTTCATCCCAGATACAATTCAATCATACCATTAAAGAAAGGCGTGGAGGATATCTTACTGTCTGTTTCCTGGACTCACGCATCACCACGAAACCGGGTAGAATAGATCGTATGGCATATCTGATTACCGGAGAATGCACCGGCTGCGATGGCTGCACGTTCGTCTGCCCGGCGCATGCCATCACTGGCAAACGGCGCGCTCCGCACCGCATCGACCCGGCTGTCTGCATCGACTGCGGCGCGTGCGGGCGCATCTGTCCGGCGGGCGCGGTGCATCTTCCTTCGGGCGGGCAGGCGCAGCGATTGCCGCGCACTGAATGGCTGCTGCCTTTTCTGCTGGCAGACGGCTGCACCGGATGCGGCGCCTGTGTCGAAGCCTGTCCAAACGGCGCGCTGATATGGCAAAAGAAGGCGCCCAAACTGCCCACGTTGCTGAGGGCGAGCAGGTGCATCGGCTGTGGATTTTGCGCGGCGGCATGCTCTGAGAAGGTGCTGGAAATGCGCCTTCCCGAACAGGTATAATCAACACCAGACAACCATTTACGGAGATTGGTTTGGAAACACCTCTTGAAGTTCAGATTGGCGATTTACTGCGTGCCCGCGGTTGGAAGTTTGCCGCTGCAGAATCCTGCACCGGCGGTCTGCTTGGGCACCGCATCACCAACGTGCCTGGCTCGTCAGATTATTACATGGGCAGCGTCACCGCCTATGCCTACGAAGCCAAGGAACGCCTGCTGGGCGTGCGGCACGAAACACTGGCGTGCTTCGGCGCCGTCAGCCCGGAGACGGCGTTTGAAATGGCGCGCGGTATTCGGGCTGCGCTGGGCGCCGAAATCGGCGTATCCATTACCGGCATTGCCGGACCGGGCGGCGGCATGCCCAATAAACCGGTGGGACTGGTATGGATCGGTTTAAGCACTCCAACCGCCGATTACGTGTATAAATGCCAGTGGCACGGCGACCGCCTGCAAAACAAGGAATCTTCCGCACAGGCGGCGCTGGAATTGACCATCGCTTATTTGAACGGTCAACCGCGCCCTTCGGATGCTTAAAAGCGCTTCTTCTCACCGCACGGCTGTTGGACTGGCGCTGCTGGTCACCTTCCTGTGGTCCACCTCATGGGTGCTGATCAAATTTGGCTTGCAGGATATCCCCCCGCTGACCTTCGCGGGACTGCGGTATATGCTGGCGTTTCTGTGCCTGGTACCCACCCTGTTTCGAAAGGATGCGCGCGAGGCACTGCCCCGTCTGACACGCGCCGATTGGCTGCGGCTGGCGCTTCTGGGTGTGCTCTACTACGCTGTGACACAGGGAACACAATTTCTGGGGTTGGTTTATCTGCCAGCCATCACCGCCAGTTTGCTGCTCAATCTTTCTGCGCTGTTCGTTACTCTGCTGGGTATTCGTTTGCTGCGGGAAATTCCCACAGGCTGCCAATGGGTGGGAATGGCGCTTTTTTTTGTTGGACTGGGGGTATATTTTTATCCGGTGACGATTGACCGCGGGCAGGGATTGGGCATTTTCTACATCTTATTGGGTGTGCTGGCAAACGCCGCCTCTTCTGTGTTGGGGCGTTCCATCAATCGCGAGGGCAG
>JBDKTF010000583.1:0-2064 GCA_039680295.1 Anaerolineaceae bacterium | reverse complement strand
TGAAAGGTTCACCCATGCCCATCACCACCACATTGGTAACCTTTTCGCCGCGTGTTTTCAACTGGCGGGCATAGATCATGACCTGTTCTACGATCTCTCCGCTGTGCAGATTGCGCCGAAATCCCATCTGCCCGGTGGCGCAGAAAACGCAGCCCATGGCGCAGCCCGCCTGACTGGAGATGCACAGGGTTCGGCGCTGGTTGTACATCATCAGCACCGCTTCGATGGCGTTTCCATCCGGGAGTTGAAACAAAGTCTTAACGGTTTCGCCGTCGCTGGATTCCAACCGGTTGATGGGGGTTAAGTTTTCGAAGCAAAATTCGTTAAACAATTTTTCCCGCACCGTATGGGGAAGGGGGGTAAACTCTTCTGGAGAGACCCACAGGTTTTGATAGACCCCTTTCCAGATTTGTTTGGCGCGATATGCCGGTTCACCCCATCCGGTGATCACCGTTTGGAGTTCAGTGAGGTCCAGATCATAAAAGGACCGTTTTACTTCGCTCATCGACTTAATCCTTCAGTCCGACCAGGGTTGCCAGGTCTGGCGCGATGATTGTGGGAGCCGGCTGCCACGCATGAGCATCTTCCTCGCTCGTGACTCCTGAGAGCACCAGCGCGGTACGGATGCCGGCTTTTTGTGCTCCCAGCGTGTCAGTTTCCAGACGATCGCCCACACCTATCACTTCACTGCGGGACAATCCCATGCGTTCCATCGCCAGTTCAAACATCGTGGTGGCTGGCTTGCCAACAACCACAGGTTCCACACTGCTGGCAGTTTTCAGAAGCGCCAGAATGGCGCCCGCACCCGGAATCAATCCTTCAGGGGTGGGGAAGGTGACGTCGGGATTGGTGCCAATGAATGGCAATCCCTTGCGAATTAACAGCGTCGCTTTGCATAAATCCTGGAACGTCATATTCCGCTTGATTCCAGCCACGACTGCAATCGGGTTCTCCTCGTCATAGGTGAACCCGCGTTCTGCCAGTGTATCGATCAAACCCTGTTCACCGAAAGTATATACAGGTCCGCCCTGGGGAAAACGCTTCGCAAGGTATTCTGCGACGGCGATTCCAGAATGGATCACCTGCCAGGGTTCCAGAGTTACCCCATAACCTGCCATTTTCTCCAGGTATTGAGGCACACTCTTTGTGGCATTGTTTGTCGCCAGCGTTACCTGTATGCCCAGTTCATGGATGCGATTGAAAATGGCTGCCAGATCGCCGATCGTCTGGGTGTCTTTCCATAAAACCCCGTCCAGGTCCAGAATCAAACCGCGAACAGGGGGATGCAGATCCAAAATCATGTTTACTCTCCAAACCGTTGAAACAAAAAATCCAATACAGGCGGATCAATTTCACCGCTGTCCAGATACACTCGATCCTCAAAATTTTCATTGCCAGTCATGGTTTCAAGTGCAGCCCGGGTGGCAGCGTCATATTCGCCATTTTCTTCCCCTTGATAATACCCCATTTTCTTGAGGAGTCGTTGCATTTTGCGCAGCAGATTGCCCGTTAACTTCACCCGTTCTGATTCCGGACTTTTTCCAAAATAAAGGCGGTGCATGTCGATCAATTCACCCAACCGTTTGACGGGATCGGCATCGTCATCTACCCGGTAATCCAACCAGCGGTCGTTGAATCCGCCGTATCCGCCATTGGGCTTAACCACCAGGATGGCTGAGCTCTGCCTGCCGCGGCGGTCACCCCCGACGCGGTCACCGGCAAATAATGCGGCATAAAGACGCGCAGCCAGGTCTCCATCTGCGGCTAGCAGCGTCTGTGCCATCGCCTGTCGAACCTGTTCTCCAGCCAGGATGTTGCCCTGAACGGCGAAACCGTTCCCGGTGATTCCACCCGCCCAGTCGAAGCAGGCGCCGCCGGTGAAGGTGGCGGCACTTCCGCGCGCATCTACAATTCCCACCTGTCGGTGAGACGCTTCAGGGTCGTCGGATAGGAGCTGATTCAATACATCCTGGGCGGATGCGCCCTGTGAGAGCATGGCTAATCCACGCGGACCGTAGGATGTATTGGCAAATGACTGCGTGGCGATGGCGCCGGACCCCGCCT
>JBDKTF010000300.1:0-7119 GCA_039680295.1 Anaerolineaceae bacterium | reverse complement strand
CAGCCCACAGATCAGGCAGCAGAACCGGGCAGCAAGCAGCATATTAAAGATCCATATTCTATCTGGCGATAAGTCTGGAAATCGAATGATCAATTTCGTTCGGGCGAAACAATTGATCAACCGCGCGATTGCTTTCGGCAGGCAATCGCTGGTCACAAATGCCGCCTACCTGTTGGGGATCAGCGCAGTTAACGCCATTGTCGGTTTTCTTTTCTGGGGAATAACCGCACATTTATACCTGCCTGAAGATGTTGGCTATACCTCAGCGTTCATTTCGGCTGCTTTTTTGGTTTGCGGACTGACAGATTTAGGCATGAGTGTGGGGCTGTTTCGATACCTGCCGGAAACTCCAACGCCTGTAAAATTTCTCAATACCATCTTCTCTTTCGAAGTTCTGACCTCCATACTCGCTGGTTTTGTCTATTTATTGGGAATCACAATCTGGTCCCCTTCTCTCACGGCTTTGAAAAGCAACTGGATATTTACGGCGAGTTTCCTGATCTACATCATTTTCTATACACTGGGTTCCCTGGTCAGTCGGGCATTCATTGCCCGCAGAAAATCATTGTATGCCTTGTTTTTTAACTTTATCAGTAACGGAAGCCGCCTGATCCTGGTCGTCGTACTGGTCGGTTTTGGCACCGCGGGTCTGTTGGGTTCATTAACAATTTCGTTTATCCTGGCTTCATCGATCAGCATGTTATATCTGTTGCCAAAAATTGAACCAGGATACAAATTGCGTCCTGATTTCAACTGGCAGATTCTGTCGTCGATCCTTCCTTATTCTCTGGGAAATTTCGTTGTGGGTCTGTTTTCCATGGTCTCGCACCGCCTCCTGCCGCTGCTGGTGATCGAAACGCTTGGACCGACATCCAGCGGACATTTCTACATCGCCTGGATGATCAGTGAACTTCTCGCCAGCCCAAACACGGCGCTCTCCGATGCCACCTTTGCCGAAGGATCAAACACACCGGAGAAATTAAATGCCCACCTTCTCCGGTCTACTAAAATTGGTTTGGGCTTAACGGTTCCGGCTGCCATCCTTGTGTCCATCGGCTCTCCCTACATCCTCCAGCTTTTCGGTCCTTCCTATGCCCAGGAGGCATCTGATTTATTGCGCTGGTTGGCTTTTGCTGCTCCCCTGACCGTAATCAACGGACTCTTTTTTACGAGTATGCGCGTCAGAAAACAGGTGAAAAAACTGGTATGGGTGAGCGCAATCCCCGCTACCATTACGTTGGGTTTATCTTATGGTTTGATTTTCAGGCTTGGAATCACCGCGGTGGGTATCGCTTGGTTCAGCGCGATGGCGTTTACAGCAGTCGTGGCTGTCTTTGGATTTGGGTGGCATAAATTCATCTTCCGCTATTTTCGAAATCGATCTTCGCGATACGATTCAACAGATCCTTTGTGAGTTATTTTCTGGTATAGAGGAAAGATTGCTTCCAGATCCTTTGATTCATCCGGTGCGGTATGTCATCTGGATGCATCTCTCCACAAGCCAACGGAATGGGTAAAAATGGTTGAATCCCCCAGGCAAATACCCGTATATAATAAGATTATCACTCCTCCACTCGCCATCACCCCATTGATTGTTCTTTCATAATCTTACTTAATCTCATGAGATGGAAGTCAGGCAGTCAAACACTGCCGTTGAGGATGATATGCCATGCGTATGGGTGATTGGTATCGCACGTTGGTAGGTGTATTCATCGTCCTTTTCGCTGCAGCACAACAACTTGCCGTTTCTTCGAATACCGGTATTCAGGTCGTTCCGCAGATAAAAACCAGCATTCAAAACAGCGAATTATCGGGCGCTGCGGCGGATCTCTGGGTAGATGCAGAAAAGGGGAATAATACTAATAACGGTCTCTCACCCGCGACTGCGCTGCTCACCATTCAACACGCTGCGGATCTGGCAGGTCCTGGAACGACAATTCATATCCAACCCGGTGTCTATCGTGAATCAATCCTACCCGCCCAGAGCGGAACCGCTTCAGCGTGGATCCGGTATACCGCCGAGTCCGGACCGGGTACGGTTAAAATCCGCGGTTCAGACCCATCCTCCGCCCTCGCATGGACACAACTGACGTCCAATACGATTGGGCTGCCCTCTGGAGTTGACCCAACCCATATCTACTATGCAGATATTTCATCCTGGGGTTTGAGCAGTCCGCCGCGTTTTGTGGTTGAATTGAATGCTCAGGGAGAAGTATCTTCCCGTCTTCCACAGGCGCGTGAGCCGGATTGGTCGGTGGTTTCGGAGTGGAAGTATCACGAATTCTGGTGGGCAGCGGATGGGGGAAACAATGTAGCCGCGTGCAATCCGCCAACGGATGCAAACCCTTTGAACTGCGATGCCGCCTCCCGCTCCCTGACCCAACTCACTGATCGGAACAATGATGCAGAACCAACAGGCATTGAACCGGGAAATTTGACCACCCTGGGCAACCTGACCGGAGCTGCATTGGTCGTCAAGGATACTGTCACCGGGACGTTTGTCTTCCACCGCAAGATCACCTCACACGATGTAACCGCCGGGCGCATTACGGTTGACCAGAAATGTGAACAGGGATCCGGTTCAAACCAACCCGCTCTTGGATGGGGATCCAAATATTACATTGAGGGTTTGCCCCGTCTGATGGATTCTCCTGGCGAATGGTGGTATGACCAGAGCAGCGGTCGTTTGTATCTGTATCCGCGCAGTCCCGGAAATCCGGCAGCCATGAACATCGAAATTTCCCGGCGATTGGATGGCATTAACCTGATCGATCGTTCGTGTATCACGTTGAATGGACTGACGGTTGAGTTCTTCAATCGCAACGCCGTCTATGTATCCAATGATTCTTATGATATGTCTCATGGCGACACAATCCAGAATACGATCCTGCGCTATGCCAGCAATGGCGTCTGGCTTCGACAGTATGTGGACCCAAACGCACCCTTGGATCGGTCGATTGACGGTTTTACAATCGAAAATTCCGAAATTGCCTTCATGGATGACCAGGCTCTTCACATTTATTCCACCTGGGGATCGAACTCTTCGGCAGCCTCCTTCACGCGTCCGGGGGTTTTGAATATCGCGGTTCGCCATAATGAATTGCATCATTTAGGATTTAACGCAGAATCAGAAGGCGTGGGCGCGCAAATTGCATTTGCAGACCACTTCACGTTTGAAGACAACCACATCCATCACGTGGCACATAACGGCATACAGTTCATGCGGTCGGTAATTCAGTCTACAAAAAAATACGGATTTTCGCCGGCAGAAATTAAGACCGGAAATATTCTCATCCGCAATAACATCTTCGAGAAAGCCTGTCAGAATGCCTCCGATTGTGGCGCATTGAAAATTTCAGGTACGCCACCGGACAGACAGGTATTTCGTGATTTGCTTGTGACCGGCAATATTTTCCGAGATACGATCGGTTGGACGTACATTGCCGAAAAACGCGGGCATTTCGATGGCGGACCCCAAAGCGATGTGCAGGGAATGGGCGGATTTGGTCTTTATGTAGACAATGCCAGCGGCATGAATGTCTACCGGAATATCACTTACAACAATGCTTTCGCAGGGTTTAAACTGTCAGGCGTGTGGCGTGACGGGGACATCATTTACTACAACAATACCATCGCAAACTCGCTCAATGGCTTTCACTTTGGCGGAAAGCAGTACGATACGCATGACGGCAGTGTAAACACCCGGCTGGTCAATAACATCATGGTGAATAATGAAGATTACGCCATTCTCCTCAGCGATGCAGACGGGGACTTTGAAAACACCATCATCGATCACAACCTGTATGAGAACAATGGTTGGAGAACGTACCAGCAGGGTGGCGAGTGGATCTCAGGGAATATCCGTCTTGATGTGCCCGGTTCAGACCTTTATTACCAGACATTGGCAGACATTCAGGCAGGCACCAGTTGGGAGGATCATGGGGTGGAAGGCGATCCTGCCTTCTGGTCGTACGATATCAACGACCACGCCCTTTTTGACGGATCATCGCCAGATTTCCATCTGACTTCAAACAGCACCAACGCAATCGACCGGGGAAGTGCCAGCCTGCCGGCTTCACTGACGGCTTTACTCAATAAATTCGTCATTGTTGATCCAATCCGTGGAACAGCGCCTGATATCGGGCGTTACGAAGCCGGATTTTCGATTCTCCCGGATCCATCGGCTATCGCTGTCGAACCCGGTGGAACTGCCCGGTTTACATTGCGCCTCTATCCATCGGATCTACCCAATTCTGTCACACTGAACACTTCCAACCCAGATCCCGCTCATCTTGTGATTTCGCTGGAACCAACGACCATCACCGCGGCTACACCGGCGGTTCTCACGATCACCGACACGCATACTGAATCAACCCTGATACCGGGATTATGGTACAGCATCACGATTGGCGGCGATGGGGCTGGCTTTACCAGCACAACCATCCTTCACCTTTTGGTGGGTGGTGTGCGTCTATACCTTCCTGTGATCGCGCGGTAAACTCCTAAAAATGACCTGATTTTCCGATGAGGTGCAATGATGGCGATACCCAGATGCCAGATGCAGGATAAGGATAAGATCCACGTGGGGAAACCTCAACCCGTTCGATTGTCGTTCCGTTCTCGCCTGTCGTTATCAATTTCGCGTCGTATCGATCCCCGTATCAAGAACTTCATCAAGAAACGTCTGAAACTGTTTACGATCTCCCGTGCCAGCAGAAATTTTCCAGAGAAAGATGCAGCAGCAAAACTTGCTGAAACATCCTTTAAAGCCGGGGATTGGGTGCGGGTCCGAACCATTGAAGAAATTCGAACCACACTCAACGCGGAAAACTGGCTTCGGGGGTGTAAGTTTATGCCCGAAATGGAACAGTACTGCGGGACGACCCAGCGGGTCTTTAAACCTGTGAATCAATTCTTGAATGAATGTGATTACACCGTTCGAAAAGCAAAAGGGCTGGTTCTCCTCGAAAACGTTTACTGTCAGGGGGTCTCCTGGGCAGGACCCTGCGACCGTTCTTGCTTCTTTTTTTGGAGAGTGGAATGGCTTGAAAATTTGGAGCCCGGGAATCCGCAAGAAATGATCTGATCATCGTTCCCCGTTCTGATCCCAGTCGTCCAGCAACCGACACCGCTGCCGCAAAATGACCGGGACAATCCATGAAAGATGAATCAGATGCGTACATCGATTGAACGTCTACAATTGAGAATCCCAGAATAATCCGGTCTGTTACAGGATCAGATATGACCAAAGAAACCGTCGAAACTGGTGCAGGTTTAACAACTTTCCTCGATTGGGTACCACTTCTCGAGGCTCACCGAAAAAACCTGCTGCGCATTCTGGTTTATCACCGTATCGTGGATCGCCCATCGGAAAATACTCTGTCGGATCCCAGTCTGATCAGCGCCACACCTGAACAATTCGAACAGCAAATGAGTTATGTTCGACAGAATTATCACCTGCTCTCCATCATTGATTTAATTCAGGCGATCGAATCCAGGGATCTTTTACCCCCCCAATCGCTGTTGGTCACCTTCGATGACGGTTACCGTGATTTTCTGGACACCGCCTGGCCCATTCTCGAACGATATCAAATTCCGTCCCTTTTGTTTCTCGCAACTGGTTTCCTGTTCCCAGAGAATCAGATGTATTGGTGGGATCAACTTTATCAGGGTATTTATAGAACCCGTCTGACCCGATTGAATCTCGGACCCATCGGTAATTTTCAATTCGAAAATATTCATCAGAAGCGGAGTGTATTTAACGAGTTAAAAAGACAGATTTCCGCCCGATGTAATAGCCACGCCGTCCAACTATTCGATCAGATTATGGAAAAGCTGGACGTAATCCCTCAAACCACGAACTTACTGTTGACGTGGAATGAAGTTCGATATCTGCAGGAACAGGGTTGTTATCTGGCGACTCACACGCGCAATCATCCCATCTTATCGCATCTTCCCGCTGAAAATGCCCTTCAGGAAATTCGCGATTCTCAGCAGGATCTTTACCGGGAGCTGGGAACAGTTTTACCGGTGGTTGCCTATCCTTCCGGACATTCCCAAGACTGCAACGATCACCTTGCCCCTTTATTGCGCGAAAATGGTTTTATATTGGCAATGAGTTCCATTCCAGGAATGAATATCCTCCCTGGATGTGACCTGCTGCGGCTGAAACGGATTGGTGTATCCCCCCGGGTAAATATGACCGTATTCAAATTAGTTTTAACGGGGGTTTATCATATTTATTGCAGGATGCAAGCGAATATATTTCACAGGGACTGATCGATTTTGGAGATTTGACATAGAGGTGACTGATGGAAACAAAACCTCCCTATCAGATTGAACGCCTGGAAACACCGATGCAGCTTGATGCTTTGGAAAAGGAATGGGCAGAATTAATAACTGAAATTCCAGAGGCGCCTGTGTTTTTATCCTGGGAATGGATCAGAACGTGGTGGTTTTATTTTGGCGACCATCGCGAGCTCTGGCTGCTTACCGCTCGAGACACCCAGGGTCGGCTGCTGGGTATCGCCCCACTATTGATAGAGCGACAACGAATTGGGCTGCTTCCCCTTCGAGTCATTGGCTTCATCGGCATCGGTCTCACCCGCCCTGTCAATCTTAACATTCTCACCCATCCATCAGATCCGAAAGGGATTCTCCAGGCATTTCTGGATTTCCTGTTGGGTCAATCGAAACAGTGGGATGTCATCAGGCTGTTTCCCATGTCGAAGGACGCAGAAATTTGTACCCTTCTTAATAACGGAAACGGTCGTTTTCGAACAGGAGTGAAAACCGTAAATGCATATATTCCTCTACCCGATTCTTGGGATGCCTATGCGAAAACACTCACAAAGAAATTGCGGCGCAACCTGAAATATTTCCGCACAAAATTGGAGGATGATTATCCGGGCGGCGTGCGTTTTGCTTATCTGACAGACCCTCATGGACTGCCGGCTGTCATGAATAAAATGGAGGAGTTAAACAAAGGTCGGTGGGTTTCCAAAAAACGGGTCAGCAACTATGCTTATTCCAATTATTCCGCCTTTCACGAAGCGTTTGCGATGCTGATGCTCGAGCGTGGATGGCTGCGGCTCAACCAGTTGATCGTTTCTGGAAATG
>JBDKTF010000533.1:0-11307 GCA_039680295.1 Anaerolineaceae bacterium | reverse complement strand
GCGATTTTGTTCTCAGCCCGCCGAAGGGTTGTATCAAGGAATAACCATGACGAAAATAATCAAGCTTCTGCTTCCCATACTGGTTCTCGTTCTTCTGGCAGGCTGCAATGGCGGTGGCAAGAGTGGTGAATCGACACCCGGACTCCCCACGCCGCGTATGGCGGTGACACGCCCACCCGATCCAGAGACCGCAGCAGGCACCTTTCTGGATGCGTGGAAGTCTGAAGATTTCACCACCATGTACGGGCTTCTGGCACAGATCAGCAAGGATGCCATCAGCAGCGATGATTTTAAGACTCGCTACCAGGATGCTGCCAACAATATGACGTTGAAGAACCTGGATTATGAAATCCTCTCGGTTCTCACCAATCCCACCAGCGCCCAGGTGGCATATCGGGCGACGTTCCATACCAATCTGCTGGGAGATATTTCCAGCGATATGGTCATGAACCTGATTCTGGACAACGGCGCCTGGTTGATTCAGTGGGATGACGGCATGATTGTCAAAGAATTGAGCGGCGGAAATAAGCTCCGCCTGGATTACGAAGTGCCGGCGCGTGGAAACATCTATGACCGCAACGGAAACGGTCTGGTAACACAAACCGAAGCCGTGGCGCTGGGTGTGGTGCCGGGAAATATCCTGCCCGATCAGGAAAAAACGCTGCTCACCGAGCTTTCGCGCCTCACCGGTTTGAACGCCGATTACATCGCCAGCCTGTATGAATACGCTGCACCGCTCTGGTACGTTCCGGTGGGCGAAGCCTCTGCCGCGGCGTATAATGCGCGCGCCAGTGTGCTGGATGGGCTGGGCGGTCTGGTGAGCAACAGCTTCCGTGCCCGCTACTACGACGGCGGGCTGGCGGCGCAGACCATTGGCATCGTTCAGGCGATCCCAGCGGAAGAACTGGACGCTTATAAACGGCAGGGCTATCGCGGTGATGAAAAAGTGGGCACCTTCGGCATCGAAAAGTCGCAAGAATCGGTGCTGGCGGGCACCCACGGAGGCGAGTTGTACGTGGTGGATGCGCAGGGGAACCCGATCACCCGGTTGGCGAAAGTGGATAACAAACCGTCCCAGTCGGTATACACCACCATCGATCGTGACCTGCAGGAAGCCGCGGACAAATCGTTGGGCGGTTTCGACGGCGCCATTGTGGTGATGGAACGCGACACGGGTCGCATTCTGGCGATGGCTTCTTCCCCGACGTTTGACCCCAACCTGTTTGAGCCGACCAACTACAACTCCTCGGCACTGGCAGCGAGTCTGTCTGAAGGTCAACCCTTGCTCAACCGGGCTTCCCAGGGCACTTACGAACTGGGGTCGGTGTTCAAAATCATCACCATGGCTGCGGCGTTGGAATCGGGTCAATATACCCAGGATTCCACCTACGACTGCCAGCACGAGTTTACCGAACTGCCCGGAACCGTTCTTTACGACTGGACGTATGATCATGACATTCCCGCCAGCGGGATGTTGACGCTGCCGCAGGGTCTGATGCGCTCCTGCAACCCCTGGTTCTGGCATATCGGGTTGGATCTTTATCGAAAAGGCTTGGGAAACGCGGTACCCGACATGGCGCGTGCGTTTGGTTTGGGCTCAGCCACCGGCATCGGGCAGATCCCCGAAGCTGAAGGCTCGGTGCCAGATCCCACCATGGAAGGCGACGCCACCCAGCTTGCCATTGGACAGGGCGCCTTGCAGGTGACCCCGCTTCAGGTGGTGGATTTCATCGCCGCGGTGGGGAACGGCGGAACCCTTTACCGTCCCCAATTGATTGAAAAGATTGCGCCGCCCGATGGAGAAGCGACGTACACCTTCAAACCCGAAGTGCGCGGTACGCTCCCGGTTTCAGCAGAAAACCTCAAAATCATTCAAGACGCCATGCGTTCGGTCGTGAGCAATCCCAAAGGTACTGCCCATTCCACTTTCGGCGGCATGTCGGTACCCATCTATGGAAAGACCGGTACGGCGACCAACTCCACGGGCGAATCCCACGCCTGGTTTGGAGGCTATACCGATGCGGGGCGCGAGGATAAACCCGACATCGCCGTGATCGTGCTGGCAGAATACGCCGGTGAAGGGGCGGATATCGCCGCGCCCATCTTCCGCCGGATGATCGAGGTTTACTTCTCCGGAAGACCGCAGCGGCTCTTCCCGTGGGAAGCGCAGTATTACATCACGCGCACGCCCACACCGCTGGTGACGGATACGCCCGAAGTACCTGCCACGCCGACCGAAACGCCCACAGAAACAACCACTCCTCAACCGTGATGGCTGGAAAGGAAGCCGCGCCAATGGATCACATCACGGGGCTGGTGGTTCGCTCGATATCCGGGTTTTATACGGTGGAAACCGGGCAGGGGAGCATCACGACGCGCCTGCGCGGTCGACTGAAGAAAGATCACCCCATGGGCGATATTGTGGCGCTGGGTGATCGGGTGACCGTGGACCCTCAGCTGGACGGCAGCGGGATGATCGAGGCAGTGGAACCGCGTGCCCGCGCCCTGATCCGCACGGCGCCCACACCGCGCGGCGAATTTCAGCAGGTGCTGCTAGCCAATCCGGATCAGGTGGTGCTGATTTTTGCCTGCGCGCGTCCATCGCCGCATTTGCGCATGCTGGACCGTTTTCTGGTCATCTGCGAGAAGCAGGAAATTCCTGCACTCATCGTGGCGAATAAAGTGGATTTGATGGGCGAAGAAGCGGCGCGCCGCATCTTCGGGCACTACGAACCATTGGGTTATCCGGTGTTGTACACCTCTGCGCACACTGGCATGGGCGTGGATGCCCTGCATGAACACCTGAAAGGGAAGCTGACCGCCTTTACCGGACCTTCGGGGGTGGGCAAGAGCAGTCTGCTCAACCGCATTCAACCCGATCTGGGGCTGGCGGTGAGGGATGTGAGTGAAACCACCCACAAAGGGCGCCATACCACTACCATTCGTCAGCTTTACCCCCTGGCAGACGGCGGCTACGTGGCAGATACCCCCGGCATCAAGGCGCTGGCGCTCTGGGACACACAGCCTGAAGAACTCGATGGCTATTTTCCTGAGCTGCGCGATCTGGTGCACCGCTGCCAGTTCAACGATTGCACCCACACCAGCGAACCTGGCTGCGCGGTGCGGCAGGCGGTGGCGGATGGGGCAGTGCATCCGGAGCGGTACCAATCCTACCTGCGCCTGCGTTATGGAGAGAATGAACTTGCTGATGCTCCAACTTTTATATAATTAATCCTACCAGAACCAATTTCTGTTGACACTCTCTCCGATTCGGGTATATAATCGGTATAATCTTAAGCTGGTGTGGTTCAATTTTAAGTTGGTTACAATCAACAAGCTTGAGGGATGGGGGTGGTAGCATTTATTGATGGACTTAACTGTGCTGCGGTTATCCGAAGTCGGGAAGGGAAGTCAAAAAAAACGTCAACAAAAATCATGTATTAACAGGAATATTGTTAGTGCAAAGTTGTGATTAGTGTAATCGAAATTTAATAAAAAAGTTGATATAGTATCTATACTCTATCCTTCCAGCAACAAGCTGAACAGGAGCCTTACTCACGTGATGAATTCACCCAATGGTCGTCCCCCTATCCTTCAGATCGAAGATCTGAAAACATATTTTTATACCCCTGAAGGTATTGTCCATGCTGTTAATGGAGTTAGCCTTAATCTTCATGAGGGTGAGACGCTTGGCGTAGTTGGCGAAAGCGGCTGCGGCAAGAGCGTCACCATGTTAACCACGATGCAGCTCATCCCGCAGCCCCCTGGTAAAGTGGAAAGCGGACGGGCGCTGTTCCATGGCGCTGATTTGCTCAAAATGAACAATGAGGAAATCCGCCATATTCGTGGTTCGCAAATTGCCATGGTTTTCCAAGACCCCATGACTTCCTTGAATCCGGTGCTGACTGTTGAAAAGCAAGTTGCTGAACCGCTGCTTCTGCACACCGGTATGAACAAAAAGGAAGCCCGGGAACGGGTGATCGAGTTATTAAATCTCGTCGGCATTCCCGAAGCTGAAAAACGTCTCGCCGATTATCCGCATCAGTTTTCAGGTGGTATGCGTCAGCGTGTGATGATTGCCATGGCGCTGGCGTGCAACCCACAGATTTTGATTGCAGATGAACCAACCACGGCTTTGGATGTGACCATTCAGGCTCAGATTGTGGATCTGGTGAAGCGCCTGCGCGACGAACTCGGCATGGCGATCATCTGGATTACCCACGACCTGGGTGTTGCGGCGGGTATCGCGCAGCGAATGATCGTGATGTACGGCGGCTTCATTATCGAAGAAGCCCCGGTAAAAGAGCTGTACGCCAACCCGCAGCACCCCTATACCCTGGGTCTGCTGGGAAGCCTCCCGCGTGTGGATACGGCTGGTCGTCAGCGTCTGACCGCCGTCAAAGGCGCGCCGCCGTTGTTGTGGCAGGCTCCGGTTTCCTGCCCGTTTATTCCGCGCTGCAAGTACGTTACCGAACGCTGCCGCGAGAATCCGCAGTTGTTAGAAGTAGCCCCCGACCACCGTGTGGCTTGCTGGGTGGATACTCGTGAAGGGAGACTCCGCTAATGACTGATCCGAACAGTTCTCTCCTCAAGGTGGATAACCTGGTCAAACACTTCCCCATCTATCGGGGCGTTTTCCAACGCCAGGTGGGGGCGGTGCACGCCGTGGACGGCATCTCCTTTGACATCAAACCGGGCGAAACCTTCGGGTTGGTGGGTGAATCGGGCTGCGGTAAGTCCACTGCCGGACGTACCATCCTCCAGCTCTATCGTCCCACCGCTGGTAAAGTGTATTTTGACGGCGTGGATCTGACCACCCTCAAGGGTGAAGATATGCGCCACATGCGCAAGCGTATTCAGATGATCTTCCAGGATCCGTACGCCAGTCTGAATCCGCGCATGAACATCTCTGAAATCATCGGTGAACCGCTTCTGGTTCATAACATCGCGAAACGCGAAGAAATCACCGACCGCGTGACGGACCTGCTGCGCATGGTGAAGTTAAGCCCTAACTTTGCCGCGCGCTATCCGCACGAGTTTTCCGGTGGTCAGCGCCAGCGCATCGGCATCGCCCGCGCGATCGCGCTCAACCCCGATTTCATCGTTTGTGACGAACCCATTTCCGCGCTGGATGTTTCCATTCAGGCGCAGGTGATCAACCTGCTGGAAGACCTCCAGGAACAAATGGGTATGGCTTATCTGTTCATCGCCCACGACCTTTCGATGGTACGCCACATCTCCAATCGCGTGGGTGTGATGTATCTGGGCATTCTGGTTGAACTGGCGCACCGTGATGAACTGTACGCCCACCCGCTGCACCCCTACACGCAGGCGCTGCTCTCTGCGGTACCTGTGCCCGATCCGGTGGTGGAAGAACAGCGCCGCCGCATCATTCTTGAAGGTGATGTGCCCAGTCCCGTCAATCCGCCTTCAGGCTGCCGTTTCCGCACTCGTTGCCCGCTGGCGCAAGCCATCTGCAAAGAGCAGGTGCCTGAATGGCGCGAAGTTGGTCCGGAGCACTGGGTGGCGTGCCACCTGGTTTAATCCTGAAAATCGTCTACTGAGCATGCTTGACTGCTTGACGATCTAATTTCACGTTAGGAAGGAGGTGGTCATTCGGTAAGAGTGCTCGAAAACTGCACCTTGCAACACTGAATTTTTGTAACCATCGATCCTATCAAACCACAAGATTCATTGGAAGGAGAAGAAGTATGCGTAACAAGTTGTTCGTCTTCGCGTCACTGCTGATCCTGGCGTCCATGCTCCTGGCTGCCTGCCAGCCTGCTGCGACCCCGGCAGCGACCGAACCTCAAGGTCCCGCGGCGACGGAAGCCCCCGCGGCGACGGAAGCCCCTGCGGCGACCGGCACTGAGTTCAAGTCCAAGGATCCCACCACCCTCGTTTACGCCACCATCGGCGAACCCGAAGGCTTCGATCCCGCGCTGTGCTATGAAACCGCCGGCGGCGAAATCATCCAGAACGTATACGAAACCCTCGTGTTCTACAACAAAGAAAAAGCGAGCGAATTCGTACCTTCACTGGCGAAGGAATATACGATCTCTGAAGACGGCAAGACCTACACCTTCACCCTCAACTCGGGCGTGACGTTCTCGGACGGCACCACCATGACCGCGACCGATGTGGCTTTCTCACTCTGGCGTGGTTTGCTGCAGGGCGGCACCGCCTCCCCACAGTGGCTCTTCACCGAGCCCTTCTTCGGCATCGGCATTGACGACATCTCCCTGCTCGTCGACCCCGAAGGCGGTCTGTATGACGACACCGAGAAGATGAAGGCTGCGGATCCCGCGACCCTCAAGGCGACCTGCGAAAAAGTGAAGTCCGTCATCGTCCCCGATGATGCCGCGAACACCGTCACCATGACCCTCAGCCAGTCTTGGGGTCCTTTCCTCGCCACCCTCGCGCAGTCCTGGGGCTCCATCATGTCTCAGAAGTGGGTTGCTGCTAACGGCGGTTGGGATGGTTCCTGCGATACCTGGCAGAATTACTACGCCATCACCTCCGAAAACGATCCCTTCACCTCGATCGCCATGGGCACTGGTCCGTTCAAGCTCGACTCCTGGACCAAGGGTCAGGAAATCGTTTTGACCCGCAATGACACCTACTGGCGCACCACCCCCCTGTGGGAAGGCGCCCCCACCGGTCCTGCAGCCCTCGAACGCATCGTGATCAAGTCCATCGATGAATGGGGCACCCGCTTCGCCATGATGCAAGCCGGCGATGCTGACTTCGCTGTGGTTCCTCGCGCCAATGTGACCCAGATCGATCCGTTGGTTGGCGAAAAATGCGTCTACAACAATGAAACTGGTACCTTCGATCCCTGCGCCGCCGAAGGCGACGGCACTGGCGCCCTGCGCCTGTGGATCGGTCATCCCCTCACCACCCGCACCGATGTCTTCTTGAACTTCAACATCGCGGTTCCTGAGGGCGGCAACCCCTACCTGGGTTCTGGCAAGTTGGATGGCAACGGCGTTCCGGCGAACTTCTTCAGCGATGCCCACGTCCGCAAAGCCTTCAACTACTGCTTCGATTTCGATACCTACATCGCTGACGCCCTGGCTGGCGAAGGCTTCCAGTCCACCGGCATCGCCATCCCCGGCATGCCCGGCTACAACAATGACGACCCGATGTACTCCTTCGATCCTGCCAAATGCGAAGAGGAATTCAAGGCTTCTGAACTGAAGTCCGAAGACGGCAAATCCCTGTGGGATACCGGCTTCCGCATGCAGGTGGCTTACAACACCGGTAACACCACCCGCCAGACGGTTGCTGAAATCCTCGCCAACAACCTCGCCGCTGTGAACGAAAAGTTCCAGATCGAAATCGTTGGTCTGCCTTGGGCTGCCTTCCTCCGCGCACAGCGCGCTCAGACCCTGCCTCTGTTCATCTCCGGCTGGCAGGAAGACATCCACGACCCGCACAACTGGTACGTTCCGTACATCACTGGTACCTACGGACGCCGCCAGAGCATGCCCGAAGAATACATCAAAGAATTTGGTGATATCATCAACGCTGGCGTTGCCGAAAGCGATCCTGCGAAACGCAACGAAATCTACAAGCAGTTGAACCAGAAAGTCTACGACCTCGCTCCTGACATCATCCTCGCGATCTCGACCGGTCGCCACTATGAACAGCGCTGGGTTAATGGCTGGTTCTACAACCCGATCTTCCCCGGACAGGCGTATTACTACTCACTGTCCAAGAACTAAGCTCAATGAGCCTGGTTTAGGATGATCATGTGCGGGGGTCTGGAGATCCTCCAGATCCCCGCCTTCCTTCAGCCTGGAGATCGGTACCGAGGAAATCCATGACTAATTACATTATCCGCCGTCTTTTGTTAATCCCTGTCCTGTTGGTGGGTGTGACCATCATCATTTTTGGAATGATGCAATTCCTCACACCTGTTGAGCGTTCTGCCCTGTATGTCCGCGATATCCCTCACACTGAAGGCGCTATTGAAGGTGTTATCAAGCGCTATGGTTTGGACGATCCCTTACCCGTGCAGTACTGGCACTGGATGGTGGGTCGGAATGATCCCGTGACCGATAAGACCGTGGGCGGCATTCTGCGCGGCGACCTGGGTTATTCGCGCGTGGGGTCACAGCCCGTTTGGGACATGATCAAGCAGCGTTTCCCTGCCACGCTTGAGCTGGCTTTGTGGGCGATCGTTCCAATTATTGCGGTTGGGATCTGGCTGGGCGTTCAGGCGGCAGTCCATCATAATTCGTTTTTTGATCAGGCTGCCCGTATTTTTGCAATCGTAGGCACGTCGCTGCCAACGTTTGTTGCCGGTCTGTTGCTGCTGATGCTTTTCTATGCGACATTGGGATGGTTCCCTCCGGGTCGCCTGTCTGACTGGGCATCCGCACAAATTTCACTTGCCGGATACAAGCAGATAACCCATTTGGTGACCATCGATGCACTCATCAATGGACGGTTTGACATTTTCCTGGATGCGCTCCGCCACCTTGTTCTGCCTATATTGACCCTGTCTTACATCAACTGGGCAACGTTCTTGCGCGTGACGCGTTCTTCCATGCTCGAATCTCTGCGCCAGGAATATGTGACCACGGCGCGCGCCAAGGGCGTTTCGGAACGCGATGTCATCAATAAGCATGCCAAACCGAATGCGCTGATGCCCGTTGTTACCCTCGCAGGCTTCCAGATCATTGCCCTGTTGGGCGGCGTGGTGATCACCGAAACCGTCTTTGACTATCCGGGAATTGGGTCGGCGGCTGCCACGGCTGCGGCTCAATTGGACGTGGTGACGGTGCTCGGCTTTGCCCTCTTCAACGGCTTGATCCTGATTGTTTCAAATCTGATCGTGGATATTGTGTACGCGTTTGTTGATCCACGTGTACGGTTGTCTTAAGTGAGGTGAGGAATGACTACCCCCGAATCACAAACTGAAAATGTGAAACCGGTCGAATTGATCGACCCCGAGGAACTCCCGCCTCGCAAGATTTCCAAAATCGAACACTTTCTGGGACCGGAACCCTACCGCATCTTGAAGGGATTGTTGAACACTCCCGCGTCTCGGGTGGGGATGGTCCTGATCCTGTTCTTCATCATCATTGCGGTCGCCGCGCCGTTGATTGCGCCCCCTTACCAGGGTCGTGATCCCTTCAAGATTCCTCGCGACGGCTTCAGCCCTGACCCCAAACCCATGGGGACTGTGTGGAAGGTTCGCCCCATCCCCACTCCTTTCTGGTGGAAGATGTTCAACGGCGACGCAAAATTCACCCATGTCTGGGGTACTTCATCGGGTCAGTATGACATTTTCTACGGTGTCATCTGGGGTACCCGCAGCGCTTTCCGCGCTGGTCTGATTATCACTTTCTGCGCTCTGATCATTGGTTTGCTGATCGGCTCGATTGCAGCGTACTATGGTGGGATCATCGATAATGTCTTAATGCGTATCGTGGATATCTTTATGACACTACCATATATCATGGCGGCGTTAATCCTGACGGCGGTGTTGACGCCCAAGATTGGTAGGTCGGTCGTACCAGCCATGATCGCAATGATTGTCTTCGGATGGATGACTTATGCGCGTCTCATCCGCAGCGATATCCTCACGGTACGCGAGCGTGATTACATTCTGGCTGCCAGAGTCGTGGGCGTGAAAGATGGTCAGATCGTCAGTCGGCACATCATTCCGAACGCGATCTTCCCCACCATGGTGATTGCTTCCATGGATATCGGTACCTATGTGTTGGCATTCGCCGCACTTTCCTTCCTGGGTGTGGGCACCGAGGTCGGCTATGCCGACTGGGGTCAGTTGATGAGCTTCGCTCGCGACTGGATCACAAACCTGGGGCAGTACTGGTACATCGTGGTCTTCCCTGGATTGGCATTGGTGCTCTTCGTCCTGGGTTGGAACCTGCTGGGCGATGCCCTGCGCGATGTGTTGGACCCCAAGATGCGCAGCGCGAAATAAATCTGGTTGATCTACATTGCCCCGGCTTCCCGGGGCAATGCTTTTAACCATGAATGGAGAACCGCAGACCAGCCGATGCGCCGGGACGCGGTTTTCTTTTTTACATAAAGCAGATTGCCCGTGATGTGATAGAATTTTGTAGCACCGTTTGCCCTTCAAGAATACGGGTTTCAGCGGTAGATTGATGGATTGAGGCATTTTCATCTATGCATTCAATGACTGTAAAATCTCTCAAGCTGGTGTCTGCTTTGATTCTGATCAGCTTGCTCTCGACCGCCTGCCAGTCTGCTGTTGTGGCGACCGATCTTCCTGCCACGGTTCCGGCTGCCACACCCACACCCACCACCCCGCCTGAACGGACGTTAACCGTCTGTCTGGGCAGCGAACCTTCCAGCCTGTACCTCTATAATGGATTGTCGCAAGCCGCGTGGAGTGTGCTGGAAGCTGTCTACGATGGTCCGGTGGACCTTGTTTCAGGGGTTTATCAGCCGGTTATCCTGGCATCCATCCCTTCACTTGCCGCTGGCGATGCGGTGATCAGCCCGGTCGATGTCAAAGCGGGCGATGAAGTGGTCAATACCGCAGGTGAACTGGTTACGCTTTCGGCGGGGGTGGAGGTTTTCCCCACCGGGTGCAATGCTGCCAGCTGCGCCGTAAAATACGATGGCTCCTCTTCGCTGCAAATGGACCAGTTGACCGTTACCTTCCATCTCAAAGAGGGCATCACCTGGTCGGATGGCACACCGCTTACCGCGGATGATTCGGTATACTCCTTCCAGCTCGCGCAGGACGCATCCAATACGAGTTCGCGTTCAACCGTTGACCGTACCTACGCCTACGTTGCCAAAGATGAATTGACGACCGTCTGGACCGGAAAGCCCGGTTATCTGGACGCCAATTACCCCGCCAATTTCTGGCTGCCGCTGCCCAAACATGCCTGGGAAAGCATTGCCCCCGCAGATCTCCTGACCGCTGAGGAATCCACCCGCCTGCCGCTGGGATGGGGACCCTATGTCATTCAGGAGTGGACGAGCGGAGATCACATCACCCTCAAGAAAAATCCCAAATACTGGCGCGCCGCCGAAGGGTTGCCGGTGTTCGACACGCTGGTCTACCGTTTTGTAGGTGACGATATTACGCAGAATCTCACTGCGCTGCAATCGGGCGAGTGTGATGTTCTGGATCCATCCACCCATCTGGAAGAACAGGTTTCCACGTTGGATGAATTCAATCAGGCAGGGAAGGGGCAGGTGCTCTTCGGACAAACCACGGTCTGGGAAGCGCTGACGTTTGGCATTCAGCCTGCTTCCTACGATGATGTTTACAATGCCGCCCAGGACCGCCCCGAT
>JBDKTF010000097.1:0-2758 GCA_039680295.1 Anaerolineaceae bacterium | reverse complement strand
AATTTCCCGTGGCGGAAAACATAGGGAATGAACCAGATCAACGCCAGAATGGCGAGGGGCAGCATGGAGAACGGGGTCACCAGCATCTGAATGTTTGCCAGACGGGCATAATACGGAAAGCTGATGATGGGCAGCCCCACCAACGCCAGAAACCACAGAGCATCTCCAGCGTGAGCAAGCAGAGAGCGGAAGGTCGATTTGTTCATGCGTGCGTTTGGAGAGGTGAATTCTTCCGGTTGATCAGCCAGGTGTTGACAGCGATCCCTGCGATGAAGCCAAGAGTCAATCCGGCAAACATGAGTTTCTTGCGGTCATATGCGATGGGTGAATCCGGCAGTCTGGCATCATTGGGCGGCATGATGATCAGGTAATCGACCAGCAGCCCCTGATTTTTCAGGTTGATCATCTCTTCATAGGCGGTTTGCATCCAGATGTTGGATACGGTTTGCGCTGTTTGGGGATCAGAAAAACGGCACTTGAGCAGCCATTCGTTCTGGCGTCGCTCGATCGCACAGGATTGATAAAGAACGTCGCTGGAGAGGTGAATCCCCTTTGCTTCCAGACGGTCCATGGTCTTTTCAACGACAGGCGATGAAATCAGCGTGGTGCCGGTCGTGCCCAGCAGTTGATCTTTGTCGTATTCGGTCAATTCCACTTCGGTGCCGGTTCGAGTGGTATCGAGGTTTACCGACATAACCGCAACCGCTTCGTATACGGGCGGTTGAATCTGGTGGACGAGATAACCCAATAATCCGCCGAGAACGATTCCCAGTGCGATGACCCAGGCGTAATGGACTTGGAGGCGAAACTGGCTCCACAGATCAAGTTCTTCCGTCATTTGATATCCTTATTGATTGTCCTGTAAAGCGGTGGTGCAAGGAACCTGAATAGGCTGCTTCGTTCCCATTATACCCGATGTGGCACGGGCGAAATGCGATAAATAATTCATGATAGAATCAGCCCCATAAATGGCTGATTCGAGGAGGCTTTCGTGAAAAATCAGACTTGGGTGATCGTTGTCGTCGTGGTGGCGGTAGTGGCGTTGTTGTGCTGCTGTATTGCGGTGGCTGGCTTGATCGGATTCAATATCGTTCGATCAGATCGCATTCAAGAGGGAACACAGTCTTCTGAAGCCACTGTTACCCCTGAACAAGAACAATTACCTGCCCAGGAGAATACGCCTTCCTCGAATTTGGGTTCTGGAGAAAATGTTCTGCCGGCAGGGGATGGCGCGAAAGAAACGCTTCAGACTCTGGAAAGCAGCCTGGTTCCAGAAAACCAACCGGATGAATTGGCTGAACGATTGGGTGGGAAAAAGGATGTTCCTGAGGTGGTATCGACCTCGCCAAAGGTTTTTGAAGTGGGCGATCAGCAAACATTCTGGGTCTCAGACACGGTCAATAACGATAATTTTCAGGTGGACGCCACGCTGCAATATGTGACGCCGCACCTGTATTTTTGGATCGAGAATGGGGTGGAGTTTAAAGCGCGCGAATTAAAGCGGTTGAGCGAGGCGTTCGAATCGAAAATTTATCCGACCAATCGCGAATTCTTTGGTAGCGAATGGACCCCGGGTGTCGATGGCGATGTGCATCTATATGTCCTCTTCGCGCGGGGAGTGGGCGGCAGCGTGGTTGGCTATTTTTCCAGTGGTGACGAGGTGTCTCCACTGGCGCACCCCTATTCCAACGCCCACGAAATGTTTATCTTAAATGCCGATAACGCCACACTTAGCGAAGAGTATACGTATGGCGTGCTGGCGCATGAATTCCAGCATATGATTCACTGGTATCGCGACCGCAACGAAGAATCATGGCTGAACGAAGGGTTTTCGGAGCTGGCATCTTTGCTCAATGGGTATGATCCGGGTACAGCTCATTATGTCTTCATGAGTGATCCTGATTTGCAATTGAACGATTGGCCGAACGATTCAGATGCAACCTACCCGCATTACGGCTCTGGGTTGATGTTCACGACTTATTTCCTGGATCGTTTTGGTGAAGAAGCAACCAAAGCGCTTGTAGCGGATACCGCCAACGGGTTGGACAGCGTGGATGATGTGCTGAATCAGATTGGCGCAACCGACCCTGCTACCGGCAAACCCCTGACCGCGGATGATGTTTTTGCCGATTGGGTCGTTGCGAACTACATCAATGATCCCAAAGCGGGAGAAGGGCAGTATGCGTACAAGACGCTTGATCAGATCCCCGAAGTCGGCAACACAGAATACCTTTCAGACTGCTCTGGCTCGACGGTAAACAGCGATGTGTCGCAATACGGCGCAGATTACATCGAAATCAACTGCACCGGAGATACAACCCTGAGTTTTCAGGGAACGACTACGGTCGGTGTACTGTCCGAATCACCCCATTCAGGCGATTATGCCTTCTGGTCGAATAAAGGCGATGAATCGGATATGACCCTGACGCGCGAATTTGACTTTACCAATGTCAGCGCTCCGGTGGATATGACCTATTCGATCTGGTACGATCTGGAGACGGATTACGATTATCTGTACCTCACCGCGTCCACAGACGGCAAAACCTGGCAGATTCTCGATACCCCTTCGTGTACCACCAATAATCCATCGGGGAACAGCTATGGCTGCGGCTACAATGGCGTCAGTGATGGTTGGGTGACGGAGACAGTGGACCTCTCTGCGTTTGCAGGTCAAAAAGTGCAGCTCCGTTTTGAATACATAACCGATGCTGCCGTCAACGGCGAGGGCATGCTTCTGGACGATATATCCGTTCCCGCG
>JBDKTF010000023.1:0-6180 GCA_039680295.1 Anaerolineaceae bacterium | reverse complement strand
TCAGCGCCGTTCCGTTCGATGGCAGAGATGCGCGCTTCGGAAGTGAATTTGTGCACGTAGATGATGGATTTAAATCCCAACTGACGAGCCGCCCAGGCGACACCGCGTCCGTGGTTGCCGTCTGTTGCCGCTGCGAAGACCAGGTCGCCCAATTTTGCGCGCGTGGCAGGCGAAGTCAGTTCTTCATAGGTCATATCTCCCTGAACCCCCAGGCGGGAAAGAATATAACGGTAAATCGCAAACGAGCCGCCCAGAACCTTGAACGAACCCAGGCTCAGGCGCATCGATTCATCCTTCACCCAGATTCCCCCCAACCCGATCATATCTGCCAACCGGTAGAGGTTCTTCAAAGGGGTCATATTGTAGCCGGGAATCTGGCGGTGAAACTCGCGCGCCCGCCGGGAAATGCCCGCAGGAAACAGATTCTGTACCGCGGCACTGTTCACCGCAGGATCTGCATGTTTATTTTCGAGCCATTCAATCGGTTGTTTGGTTTCCATTTTTCTCTCATTTTGTTGGTTAATCGTTTTGCGCATTATATCACAAAAAGAGACTTTGTCAGACAATTAATGTCAGACAATTAAAAATCACCCTTTTGCACCCCAATCACCCGTTCAGAATATATGCTCACCGCTGCGCATATATCCCATTAAATAAAAACGCCTTGCGCATCATGCAAGGCTCAATCATTTCATCCGGTCCGATCACCCGCATCAACCCGTGACCATCACCGCCAGATGAAATCCGTTCCGATGGCAGCAGTACACCGGCTTCTTCAATCGGGCAGAAAGCTCCTCCACCCGATCGGATCGAAAATATCCTTCCAGCAGCGGGTTCAGTTCGGTAAAGACCCACAGTTCCCCGGCTAACGTCTCCGTTACCCAGTATTGAACGGGCAAATAATCCTGCTCGTGCGCGACTAAATAGCCCTGAATTTCTGCCACAACCGCGCGAACCATTCCGCCAGCCCGTCTGTCGATCATTCCTGCGTTCTCCCGCGTTGGCGCTGATCCTGCGCTTCCTCCAACCACGGCAGGGTCTTTTCCCACGACACCACAATGACGGTTACCGCCACACGCTGCGCCCAACTCTGCACAGCCGGGACGCAAGGCGCCGGTTGCCGCACCGGGTGAGATTGCCGGGAAAGCAGGTTCACCGCCAGCATGATCCCCATCACCGCCAGACCGATCATCAGCAGAGTGATACCCACCGGAAGCCAACCCATCAAGCGGCGCTCCTGCTGCGCGCGGAGCTCCACCGCCTGAAGCGTGATCGCCTGAAGGGTCAGGGTGGGCGCTGCCCACATCATCGCAGATGCTTCCTCAGGCGAAAGAGCCGGAGGCTGCGGTGTGGCGGTGGAAGTGGGTTCGAGTGAGCGCTGATAGGCGGCTGCCGTTTCCACCGCCTGTGTCAACCGAATGGCTTCGTCGGTGCAGCGCCGGTAGGATTCAGAAATGTTGTTTTCCTCGGCTGCCAGCGTCATCTGCTGAAACGACACCTGTGACTGCGCTGTGGCATTGGCATGGATGTATCCAGCCGTGGCGGTAAAGCGATTGGGAGATGCGGGGAACTGCTGCGCCGAGATTGCGGGGGTCGTTCCGCATCCGGCGGCGCCAAGAAAAACAAAACACATCAGGCAGAAGAGCTTCCACCTCGTTAACCCCCAACTGGAAAACCGCTTTTCCATCAAGTTCTTCATACCCTCTGCCTGGTCATCCTTTGATTTATTTCTTTCTTCGATGCAAATTTCGTGCCCGGTAAGAACCATCCGACAACATCCAGGGTCAGGGTCTTTTCAATTTTATGGTTGAGACAGCTGCAGGAAAAAAGAAGATGCGGGCTCACCCGCATCTTCATGTATAGAGGAGGTAAAAAATGAGCGGGGATTTCTCCCCGCCCATCGGATGTATCTCAGGCTTCGTGGAACTCGCCGTCCACCACGTCATTCGGACCGCTGCCGCTGCTCGTGCTGCCGCTGCCCGTATCAGACTGCGGTTGGCTGGCGCCGCCCGCCGCTGCCTGCTGCGAGAGCTGCCCCAACAGGTTTTGCAGTTCGCCCGTCAGACTTTGAATGCGGTTGATATCATCGCCCTTCATCGCCTGACGCAGATCATTCACCTTCCCCTGGATGCTTTCCCGTTGATTCGATGGGACCTTGTCACCCAGGTCTCGCAGCAGCTGCTCCGCCTGATAGGCGGTATTGTCTGCCAGGTTGCGCGCCTCAGCAGCCTGTTTGCGGCGGGTGTCATCCGCCGCGTTGCGCTTGGACTCTTCCACCATGCGGTCGATATCCGTCTTGTTCAGGTTGGTTGAAGCTGTGATGGTCACCTTCTGCTCTTTGCCGGTCGCTTTGTCTTTTGCGGTTACGTTCAAAATGCCGTTGGCGTCGATATCGAAGGTCACTTCCACCTGCGGCAAACCACGCCGCGCCGGTGGAATTCCATCCAGGCGGAAACGTCCAAGGCTGTTGTTATCCGCCGCCATCGGGCGTTCACCCTGCAGCACGTGAATATCCACGGCAGTCTGGTTGTCCTCTGCGGTCGAGAAAACTTCCGTCTTGCGCACCGGGATGGTCGTGTTGCGTTCGATCAACGGGGTCATCACGCCGCCCATGGTTTCCACACCCAGCGAAAGCGGGGTTACATCCAGCAGCAGAATATCCTTCACTTCGCCGCCCAGCACACCACCCTGAATGGCAGCGCCGACCGCCACCACCTCATCCGGGTTGACGCCTTTGTTCGGCTCTTTACCGACCAGCGAACGCACCAGATTCTGCACCATGGGCATACGGGTGGAACCACCCACCAGCACCACTTCATTGATCTGATCCGCCTTCAAACCGGCATCGCGCAGCGCAGACTCGAAGGGAGTCTTGCAGCGGTTCAACAGGTCTTCGGTCATCTGCTCGAATTTCGCGCGGCTCAATTTGACCTGCAAATGTTTCGGACCGTTGGCGTCGGCAGTGATGTACGGCAGATTGATCTCGGTTTCCATCATACTGGAAAGCTCGATCTTGGCTTTCTCCGCTGCCTCGCGCAGACGCTGGAGCGCCTGGCGATCCTTGCGCAGGTCAATACCCTGGTCGCGTTGGAATTCATCCGCTGCCCAGTTGACAATGCGCTCATCCCAGTCGTCACCACCCAGGTGGGTATCGCCGTTGGTCGATTTGACCTCAAACACACCCTCGCCCACTTCCAGCAGGCTCACATCGAAAGTACCGCCGCCCAGGTCGAACACCAGAATGGTTTCGTTCTTCTTCTTGTCCAGACCATACGCCAATGCAGAAGCAGTCGGCTCGTTGATGATGCGCATCACTTCAAGACCGGCGATCTTGCCGGCGTCTTTGGTCGCCTGGCGCTGGCTGTCGTTGAAGTACGCCGGAACCGTGATGACCGCCTGGGTCACCGGTTCGCCCAGATAGGCTTCCGCGTCTGCCTTCAATTTCGCCAGAATCATGGCGGAAATTTCCTGCGGGTTGTATTCACGTCCATTGACCGGGATCTTCACACGCGCTTCGCCGGAAGGTCCGCGCACCACATTGAACGGTACGATTTTTCTCTCGGATTCAACTTCGTCGTAACGCCGCCCCATAAACCGTTTAATGGAGGAAACCGTGTTTTCTGAATTAATCACCGCCTGGCGTTTCGCCGTCTGCCCAACCAGCCGCTCGCCGTTCTTATTGAACGCCACCACCGACGGGCACAACCGCGACCCTTCTGCCGTGGTGATCACCACGGGATCTCCGCCTTCCATCACAGATACGACGCTATTGGTCGTTCCTAAATCAATGCCAATAATCTTTGACATGGATAAATCTCCTTTCTCTCCAATGATTGCTTACGTGCATAAGGATACCCCTCCAATGCAAGAAGATCGTTAACGAATTATAGGTTTTTGGTAAGTATGGAGGTCACCGGGGGTGGAATTGACAAATTCGCTCCGCACTCGGTATACTACTATTGACGGTAGGACTCCGAACCTTTACAGATGCCCCGTTGTAAGGAGGATTTATGAAGATCGCCCTGTTGCATTATGCAGCCCCGCCCGTGGTTGGTGGCGTTGAGACTGTGCTTGCCAAACAGGCGGAATGGTTGACCCGCTACGGTCACCAGGTGCGCATCCTTACCGGACGCGGTCAAACCTGGGACGTACGAATCCCGGTCGAAGTGATCCCTGTTCTCGATTCAAGACATTTGGATATTCTCCAGATCAAAGCAAGTCTGGATTCTGGCTATGTTCCGGCAGAATTTTCTCGCATGGTGGAACGGATTCTGATGAGCCTGCGCACCTCACTGGCAGGTGTGGATGTGTTGATTGCGCATAACGTCGCCAGTTTGCATAAAAACCTTCCCCTCACTGCGGCGCTCCATGAACTGTCGCAAATGCCGGAAGCGCCGCGCATCATCCTCTGGCACCATGATCCAGCCTGGACTACCCCCCGCTACGCTGAAGAACTTCATCCCGGTTATCCCTGGGACCTGCTGCGTACGGCGTGGAAAGGCGTCACCCAGGTGACCATTTCCGCCGCCCGTCAGGATGAGCTGGCAAAATTGTTGCAGGTATCTCCCACGCAGATACACGTCATCCCCGGTGGAGTCGACCTGCCTGAATTCTTATGTCTCAGCCCGCACACCCGTCAGATGGTGGAAAAGCTGGAAATTGCCACCTGCACTCCATTGATGCTGACCCCGGTGCGCATCACCCGCCGCAAAAATCTGGAACTGGCGCTGCGCATTTTGGAAAATCTGCGCCAATATCTTCCAGACGCCGTCTGGGTGGTCACCGGTCCGCTGGGGGCGCACAATCCTTCGAACGAAGAATATTTCAACGATCTGCTGCGGCTGCGCAGCCGTTTACATCTGGAAGGCTCTGCCTTTTTTCTGGCGGAAATCAAACCCGAAGGGTTGAGTACCCCCGAAGTGGCTGATTTTTACCGTCTGGCAGATGCGCTGCTGCTTCCCAGCCGTGAAGAAGGCTTCGGGATTCCCATTCTGGAAGCTGGACTGGGAAGGCTGCCGATTTTTTGCAGTGACATCCCCAGTCTGCGCGCACTCGGCGGCTCGTACGCCACCTATTTCAACCCGGATGATTCACCGGAACAAATCAGCCGTCAGATCATCAATCGCCTCTCGCGGGATTCAGCTTACCAGCTTCGCATGCAGGTTCGCACCGCCTATACCTGGCAATCCATTTGCGAGCAGCAAATTTTACCTTTATTGGAGAAAACATGAGCACCCGCAGCCGCATTTACCAGCCGTTTACAGATACGGTGATTCCAGTTTTATCAGGAAGTAAAATCCCTGCCGCGCTGGAGCTGGCGCGTCTTCTGGGTGGGCATGTACATCTGGTGGGTCTGGCGGTTTTGCCCGAAGATCAGACCCTCACTGCCGGAACGGTCGCCGCCCGCGCCATGCGCCGTGAACTGGCAAATCTGCGTCGAAAATTGAAACGGCCCGGACAAAACCGGGTGCTCGTCTCTTACAAGCCGTGGCAGGAATTGCTGAACCTCGTTTCGACCAATCCGCCCGATCTTTTGATTCTGGAATGGGAAGGGATATTGGAGCGCCTTCAGGTCACGGTCGACGATGCGATGGCTGCTTTGCCCTGCAACACCGCGCTGGTGCGTGGATCACTCTCCTCCACCGCACCGAGCATCTTCATTCCTTTGCGCGGTGGTCCGCACGCAGAACTGGCGCTGCGCCTGGGTCTGACGCTGCCGCACAGCGAACTGCGCACCCGCCACTATACATCGCCCACTTCTTCTGGTGTGGATACCCCGTTCCGTGGGCTGGCTCGCATTTTGCCCAATCTTCCCGAAGTCAAATACGAGAACGTCGTCACTGAAAATCCGCTCCAATCCATTCGCAAAGAAGCAGCCCTGTGCAACCTGATGATCATGGGTTATCCGGCTCAGCCTTCCAAAAACGCTGCGTCGGCATCCACGATGGTCCAGCAGATGCTTCAGGAAAATGCGTGCATGTTGGTGGCGGTCAAATCCAAACACAGCGGTCCGGTTCAATATACCGGTGTCGACGCCGAACGCGCAGGCGCGGGCGCCATTTCCGTTCTGGTGGATAAATGGTTCGCCGAAAACACCTATCACGCCTCTGAATTTGACAACATCAAAGAACTGGTCGCGCTGAAACGCGCGCAGAATCTGACCATCAGCCTGGCGCTGCC
>JBDKTF010000511.1:0-1722 GCA_039680295.1 Anaerolineaceae bacterium | reverse complement strand
GATTACTGGTTTGAGCGGGGGTGTAATACAGGGTGATATTGTCACCGGATGTAGGCGCAACAATCTGACCCTGCGCAGGACCGATGCCGGTACCGGAAGCTGCAATACACCCTGATGTACCTCGAAGTGAGTATTGAATCGCTTCGCTGGCGGTAGAAAATTGCACCGGAAGGGCAAAGATACTGGTGGTCACCGCCTGTATTGTCGGATCACTCTGAATGCTGGAGGAAGCACTGCCCAGATCCGCGGCACGCTGTTCGGCTTTCATTTGCATTTCGGCATTGACCCAGGTGCGAGTCTGTTTGGAAAAATCCCGGGCATATCCCTGCTCGGCAGCCTGAATTTCCTCTTCAGTGGATGAAGCGGTAATGAGACCTTGTGCCATCAATTCCGCCCGAACAACCTCTGCCTGCGGCGCCGCCAGGTGCCGTCCCGAACCGGGGATGGTCCCCACCGGCACAGGGGCAGACGCCTGCGCCTGAACCGGCTGCACCGTCAGAAAGACATTCGAGAATATGACTGAAATCAGCAAGACGAAAATGAACAGGAGATTGACCGGTTTACGAAACATCTGGATTCCCTCCACCATCTGGTTTTTCACGCAATCAGGATTCATGCTTAAAGACAAAGATTCAGGTTGCAATTTCAGTTCCATATTAAAACAGGCACTGGATTTTGAACCAACCTTGATTTTGCGTTCCGGGTATGATGAAACCGAGTGAGCCAGTGAAGACCGCATCTCACTCAGCGTTCGTTGATACGACTTCCTTTTTGGAGTATAGGGGGCTTGATCTTCACCGTCAAGCCAGGTGCGCAAAACCTGTCATAATCGTTAAGTAACCGCAAAAGGATTCCCCCTGTGAAATGATCAATTGGTTATACTGCTGTTTTTCATGATGAGGATCAGAATGATCTTGTACTTCAATTCGCTCAGGCGCACGGCATCGAAAATGTTCAATTTTCCCATGCCGTACACATTGTTACTCGCGGCGGTTCCACCGCAAGTGAGGTCTTCCACATCCGGCGCAGAATTTCCCAGAAGGGTCCGCGTGAAAGTGATATTTCCGCGCAGATCGGGTCTGTAGGACCATAACAGCGCCACAGCTCCGCTGACATGCGGCGCCGCCATGCTGGTACCGCTCATGGTGCCATAAGCGCTGTTTTTGATGGAAGAATAGATGCCCACGCCTGGCGCGGCGATATCGGGTTTGATCGTTCCATCCACGGCGGATGGACCCTTATTGGAGGTGGGTGCGATCAATCCGGCGCTGGTCAGAGAGCCAACCGCCATGGTTTCAGGATATAGACCCGGATAAAAAGCGTGCCCGCACCCCGACACCAAATTCCCCTGGGCTGCCACCGGGAAAATACCCGCCGCCACCCACGCCTGCACCAGAGGACGGAAAAATTCAGGGTCATCGGCATAGTTGCCGGTGCCCCACGAATTATTGATGATATCGGGGCGTAAATCGGGGCGTGGATTATTTCCATTGACATCCGTGGGCGCCAGGAGCCATTGCGCGGCTGCAATCACATTTGCCCGGCTGCACGATCCGCTCCCTGTGCAGGCTTTCACCGCAATCCATTTTGCCTCTGGCGCCACGCCAATCTGCACCGAGCCATCCGCTGTTTCGCCGACCATGATGCCGGTCACATGCGTTCCATGGTTGTGGTTGTCGCACGGCACACCGGCAGGAAGACATTCTCCGGTGGGATCGTACC
>JBDKTF010000429.1:0-4837 GCA_039680295.1 Anaerolineaceae bacterium | reverse complement strand
CCAATGCCAATTGGATGATATAGCTGCCCGAACTCGGGTCGAGATAGGCGTGACCACTTGCCAGTGGAGAAAGCAGCATATTTAAGAACATAATCATCTTCCTTTTTCCTTATATTTCCGATGGTTGATCCATCGTAATCAACGCTTTACCAGCAGTTAACATTTCGCATTATACCGCAATTTAAGTATCCAAGTTATAAGTTCAATTTAAACAGAGAGGAGAGGGATCCGATACCTCGCTGAATTTGAACGGCAAATCATAACTGGATAGATAACTTTCATCCGGGAGCAGGGGTAGATCGGCACCAAAGTATTGGTTAAAGACTACGCGGAAACTATTGACCGGGGTAATGTCAGGGTAAAGTTGCTGAACTGCGTTTTCACCAGGGAGATAATATGCGCTCAAGATGGTCATGCGAGAATCCCCTCCCCATCCATGATCACCCTGCAAGATGATAATGGGTGGCGTTTTCGATTTATCCAGAATCTGCTGCAGAATACCCACAATCTGGGTATCGATGAACTGCACCTGATTACGATACCCTTCTGTTTCATATTCACCATTGACTGGCAATCCGGCATTCATATAAAAATGTACATCTTCCTGCAAGCTGCCATCCGGATTAAATACGAAGGGGTAATGGGGAATCACAAGGTGCGCCATCACGAACTTTGGACTGGGGTATGCGGCAATCTCGTTCAATTTATTCAAGGTAAAACGAATCCGCTGGATATATTCACCGTTCGGGGCATTTACTCGCTGCGTCAGATCTTCCCCGGATAACGTATTTGCATCCAGAAAAATCAATGCGGCTGTACTGCGTAAATACATGCTCTCAAAAGGTGTGACTATTGTTGATTGATTTTCAGAAGCGGGTGAAAAGTAGATATCGGCTTTCGTCAGATTCGCCCAGTTGAAACCGGTATCAAATGTTATAGTGGTATAACCCAACTGCTTGAAATTCGACAACACTGCACTTTCGCGGGTCAATGCCCATTCGTCCGATTTGTCGTTACTGTTCGGATCCAATGTAGAATCCAGTGTTTGCAAATAGCTATAGTTTAAAGAAGAAGCCAGTGAGAGTTCAGTCTGAGCATAATTACTCATGGCGCAATCCGCCACAAAAAAGCCCATGTTTCTCAGCTTTTGAATAAACGCGGAGTTGTCCAGGTCAAATTCAGTTTGCAGCATATCCTGACGGACATGACCATCCAGAATAATGTAATAAACATCCGGCGTGTTGCCTCTGTTTGGTGCAACCGTCCATTCCAGCCTGTTTTGACCTTTTTCCGCAGATGCCGAAGCATTTCGCACTGAAAGCACACCAATCTGTCCCACCTGCATTAAAACCAAGACTAATACCGCCAGGTTCACCGCGGTTGTAAAATTACGGGAAATCGTCTTCTGACGCCAGATCAGCCACGCCAGCAAAATGCCCATAACGGCAAACACCGGCGCAAGAATGCGGTGCCGCCGGATCATCGCCCCCAGAATTTCCACATTGGTCAGCGCCTGATAAATGTGTCCGTACGAAATAAATAGAACCAGAAAAAGCGATGCCAGCAGTGCAGCTTTGCGCCAATCTCTAACCAGCAGGCGAATGACGAGCAGAAGCGCCAGCGCCAGCAAAAGCATCCCTGGCAGCAGACGGCGTACCGCCTGCCAGGCATCCACCTGCCCCCAATTGCTGGCAAGTAACGACAGTACTGAAAAAACTGCCAGCAGAAAAGGTGCGAGCACTGCAATGATTTTCTTTATCATATAAATGTTTATATTAAAATCAATTTTGTGGTGTAGCTTCCACCGGGCAGATCCCCCGGGTTTAGGTGAACTCGTACGGTTCGCCGCCGTAGGTATAGGTTTTATCCGGCAGCAGCGGCAAATCCGCGCCCAGATAGGTATCCAGAACCAGACGGAAACTGTTCACCGGAGAGATGGTCGGATACAGTTTGTCCTTCCCATTCCCCGGCAAATAATACGCATTCAGGATGGGTGTATCGCCGTCTTTCAGACCGGTGCGGTGCGATCCGTGGTCTCCCTGAATGATGATGACCGGCGGTGTGTCTGAATTCTGGAGAATCTGTTTAACAATGGAAAGTACCCGCTGGTTCAGGTAAGAGATTTGCCCTGCGTATCCCGTTTGGTAGGTTTCAGCCGTATATTCTTTGTCATCATTGAGCGTGAAGGGCTTGTCTCGCGGTGCAAAATTACCATTTGCATCGAACACAAACGGTTCGTGCGGCGCCAGAATATGGGCAAACACGAATTTCGGTCCCGATTGAGACGCCAGCTGCGGCAGGGTATCCAGCTCGTAAAGCATGCGCTCGCGATGTTTAACATAGGCGCTGTCCAGCATCAACTGCTGCTCTGGGGTTAATTTGATGTGAAGATCGAAGATCAGCAGCCCCAGGGTATTATGCAGCATCAACCCTTCGAAGGAATTGGCGCCTTCATAGGTCAGCGCACTCCAGACCGAACGATCCAGGGTATAGAAACGATCCGCCTCACTCACCACAGTGGGAGAGAAACCGCTGTCCAACGCAATACTGGTGTAACCGGCGTCTTCAAATGCCTTGCGAACAGCGCTTTGACGGATCCATCCCGCCAGGTTGGGCGATTCTTCATTGCCAACCAGATTCTGGTAATAATCCATGTTCAGCGCTGAAGAGATGGATAGTTCCGTGGAATGGTAATTGCTGCGGCTGCATTCGGCTACATAAAATCCAAGGTCCTCAAGCTGACTGATGAATTCCGAATTGTCATACTGGAATACATTCTTCAGCACATCTTCCCGCGTGTACATATCCAGAATGATGTAATACACATCGGGTGCGGTCTCTCCCTGTGGAATATTCAGACTGGTCTGCGGCGGATTGGCTGCCGGAGATAGACTGGTCGTTCCACCCGGTCGTATCACATTCCAGAGGATATTCCCGGCAGGAAAGATCAGCGCCACCGTGAGCGCCACATTGGCAAACGTGTTCAACGGACGCGTATCCCGCAGGCGGAATCCAATCCACCACACGCTTGCCAGACCCAGGACAATCCACAACGCCAGTGTATAGCTGTGATGTCCAATTTCAAAACCAAACACCTTGGCGTCACGAATCAAATTAAAAATATGCCCATACAGGCTGATCAACAATGTCCACCACGCGGCAATCAAACCGCCGCGCACCACACTGCGCGTGATCAAACCAAAGAGCAGCCATAAAACCAGCGTCAAAAGGGTGAGAATCACCCACGATCGGAATGCCTCAATGGGCTGCAGCATCCGCAGATTGACCGCCAGAAGTGCAACCACCGGATACGCCGCCGCCAGCCAGGGGGAAAACACCCAGTTTCTTTTCTCGCGCATTCGTCCCCTGAAATGTTACTGCGCCACCCGGCGCAACTTGCGCATGGAAGATAGCTCGCTGTCGTAAACTTTCTTTACGCCGTCTCCCAATGCTTGCTCAGTGACACGAATATATTTCACCAGGCGCTCAAATCCACCGGGTTCCACCGACGCCGCCTGATCCGTGCCCCACATGGCGCGGTCAAGGGTAAGGTGCCGTTCGACCATGCAGGCGCCCATCGCCACCGCCACCACCGACGGGACCAGACCCACTTCATGTCCGGAATAGCCAATCGGGCATGGGAATTCATTGCGCAACGTTTCAACCATGCGCAGATTCAACTCGTCGGGTTCGCATGGATAGGTACTGGTGGCGTGTGTGATGGTGAGATTATCGGTGCCTGCCACGTTTACCGCGGTGCGAATCTGTTCCATGGTGGACATGCCTGTGGAAAGGATCATCGGGCGACCCGTGGCGCGCATATGGCGCAGCAGATTGTGGTCAGTCAGCGATGCAGATGGAACTTTATACGCCACCGGTGAAAACTGCTCCAAAAAGTCCACCGAGGGTTCGTCCCAGGCAGAAGCGAACCAATCAATGCCGACCTCTTTGCAGTACCGGTCAATTTCGCGGTATTCCGTCTCGCCAAATTCGACCTTGTAACGATAATCCAGATAGGTAATATAACCCCAGGGAGTCTCGCGCATCTGACCGCGTTGGTCCGGGGGAACGCACAGTTCGGGAGTGCGCTTCTGGAATTTCACCGCATCCACACCCGAAGCTTTTGCCGACAGGATCAATTTTTTTGCGATATCCAGATCGCCGTTATGGTTAATGCCAATTTCCGCCACCACGTAGGTGGGATGTCCATCGCCAACTTTCCGGTTGCCCAGAGTCATTTCACGTGTCATGCTGATTTCCTTTCCTCTGCCAATCGTTCCAGCAAAAGATCACAAAGTTCCCGCACCGCGCCGTGCCCGCCGCTGCGGGTCAGCACAAGGTCAGCCGCGCGCAGCGCCACGGGTTGGGCATCTGCCACAGCCACCGCGCAGCCCACCAATGGGAAGCACGGCACGTCGTTGATATCGTTGCCAATATAGATCACTTCCGCCGGGTTCAACTGGCGTTCAGCCAGCATTTGCTGCAACGCGGGCGCTTTATCCCACACACCCTGCACCACCGGCACATTCATTTTCTTGCAGCGCGCTGCCACCACCGGGTTGACTTCGGTGGACAACACCACCGCGTCAATTCCCCCGCGGCGCAGATAATTCAATCCCATGCTGTCGCTGCGGTAGGCGGCAATGCTCTCATGTCCGTCCTCGTCCACCCAGACACGGTTATCGGTCAGCACACCGTCAAAATCCATCACCACCAGGCGCACCTTCGCGGGCAGCCCGCGTTTGCGCGCACCCGGGGTGACGGCAGGCAAATCGGGTTGGCGCAGCAGCTCTTCCGCCCGATGCAGATCGCGTACTGAATCGATATCAATGGTGTA
>JBDKTF010000085.1:0-2296 GCA_039680295.1 Anaerolineaceae bacterium | reverse complement strand
GGGCGGTAGGTTCGATCTGCGTAAAAATCCAAAAGATCGCGCAGCAGGCGCACGAACACCTCTGGCTGGTTGAATTTTTCCCCCAACGCCGCGCACTGGATTCGCAATCGGGTAAGTTGAATGGCTGGCATGAAATCTATGAGAGAGAACACCCTCCCTTCCCCAAAAGGAAGGGAGGGTCAAAATCATCAATACGCTTTCGCGAAATACACTTTTTCCGTTGCGGGTTCGCCGCAGACAACGCAGCGTCCGGTTTCACCCTGCGGCTGGTTCAACGGCAGACAGCGTGTGGTGGCTTTGGTGTCTTCTTTCACTTTCGACTCACATTCCTCGCTGCCGCACCACCATGAATACGCCCAACCGTTCTGAACGATTTCTTTCAATTCCTCATAATCCCTGGGTTCGTGGATGTTGGCATCGCGGAACGCGGTTGCCTTGTTGAGCAGCCCAAGATGAATTTCGTCCAGCAGCGCCGCCACCTGGGCAGCCAGATTTTCCTGCGGAATGAAGGACTTGCCCGCCTTGCCGGGAATATCGCGCCGCGCCGCCGCCACCGTGCCTTTTTCCACATCCTTGGGACCAATTTCGATGCGCAGCGGAACCCCGCGCATTTCCCAATCGTTGAACTTGAAGCCGGGGGTCATCCCATCGCGATCGTCCACCTTGACGCGGAAGCCCGACAGTTCCTGGCGGATGCGTTCCACCACCGGCATCACCGCCGATTTTTCCGCATCACTGCGGAAGATGGGCACAATCACCACCTGGATGGGCGCCAGACGCGGCGGCATCACCAGCCCCTGATCGTCGCCGTGCGTCATAATGATGGCGCCGATGAAGCGCGTGGAAAGCCCCCACGAAGTTGTCCAGCAGTACTGCAGCTCGTTTTGCTGATCAAGGAAACGAATATCGAAGGCTTTGGCAAAATTCTGCCCCAGGTTGTGCGAAGTGCCCGCCTGAAGCGCCTTGGTATCGCCCATCATCGCTTCGATGGTATACGAGCGGTTTGCCCCGGCGAATTTTTCGGTGGCGCTCTTACGTCCGGGGATCACCGGAACTGCCGCTTCGTTGACCGCGAAATCGGTGTATACATCCAGCATGCGGCGCGCTTCCGCCTCAGCTTCTTCAGCCGTGGCATGCGCCGTGTGACCTTCCTGCCAGTAGAACTCCAATGTGCGCAGGAACATGCGCGTGCGCATTTCCCAACGCACCACGTTACCCCACTGGTTGATCAGAATTGGCAGATCGCGGTAAGACTTGACCCATTTGGAATACATATACCCGATGATGGTTTCTGAGGTTGGACGCACCACCAGCGGTTCTTCCAGCTTTTCGCCGCCGCCGATGGTCACCACCGCCAGTTCAGGCGAGAAGCCTTCCACATGTTCTTTTTCCTTCTCCAAAAATGACATGGGAATGAAAAGCGGGAAAGCGGCGTTTTTATGCCCCGTGGCTTTGAAACGCTGGTCGAGCGCGCTCTGAATATTTTCCCAGAGCGCCCAACCGTAGGGACGCACCACCATGCAGCCGCGAACCGGGGCGTAATCCGCCATTTCGGCGCGCAAAATGACCTGGTTGTACCATTCTGAATAATTTTCACTACGTGTTGTCAGTTTATCGTCTGCCATAACTCGTCACTTTCAGGAATGAGATCCGTTTGATTTCAAATAAGGGCTGTTCGCCAGTTCCAGCATGGCGCCATCCACATCCGGCGCAAAACGCAGCCAGATGCGGTCATGTTCTCCAATATAATCCCCCTGATTCTGGATGAAGGTGTTCATCACCTGATGCCAGCCTTCACCGATCAGAATCACCGGGCGCGGCGGCAGCGCTTCAACGATGAGCAAATTCCACGTCAGCGAGATTTCCACCAGCGTCCCTGGACCACCCGGCAGCGCAATGGCTGCGTCGCTGCCGTCGATCAACTCACCCAGACGTTCGCGCAGCGTCTTGAAATGCCGTTCTTCCTTCACCCACGGATTGGCTTTTCGTTTACGCCAGTTTTCAATCTCATCGCAGGTCACGCCGATCACGTGCCCACCGGCTTCCGCCGCACCGCGTGAGACAGCTTCCATGGTGCCGATATATCCGCCGGTCAGAACGGCGTGTCCAGCCTGTGCCAGCCGTTGACCCAATTCATAAGCCTGCACGTAGGCGGGTTCGCCCGGGCGCGGCGCTGATCCGCCAAATACTGAAATGTTCAATCTTCACCTGCCTGAGCATCGGGCGTGTCCCACGTCCGGTGTTCGTTAATGCGTATTTTTTCCAACACTGCCGCTTCCAGGTCGATCTCGGTCAC
>JBDKTF010000578.1:0-2731 GCA_039680295.1 Anaerolineaceae bacterium | reverse complement strand
TTGGCTTTATTGCTGATACCCGAAATGCCCAACACACGCGTCCCGCCGTGATGCGCCACAATCACTTCTGGCACGGTGGACATGCCAACGGCATCCGCGCCGATCAACCGTAAAAAGCGTAAATCTGACGGTGTCTCAAAAGAGGGTCCTGACAGGCAGATATAAACACCTTCATGAAGATTGATTGAAATTTCCCGGGCGACCTTGCGGGCTGTATCCAATAATTGGCGATTATAAGCCCGGCTCATATCGGGGAACCGTTCGCCCAACTCGTCCAGAGTCGGACCGCGCAGTGGGTTATTCCCCGCCATCCCGATCAGACTGATGTGATCGGTGATCATCATCAAATCGCCGGGGTTATATTCAGGGTTCACTGCGCCGGCGGCGTTGGTCACCACCAGCATTTCCACGCCCAGGCGCTGCATCACCCGAATGGGGAATGTCACCTGCGCCATGCTGTAACCCTCATAGAAATGAGTGCGACCTTGCAGCACCAGCACCGGCTGGTTTTCAAGCATTCCAATCACCACTTTCCCCTCGTGCCCCATGACGGTGGAAATTGGAAATCCTGGAATGTCTTTGAAGGGGATTACATCAGGTTTTTCAATGGAATTCGCCAGCCCACCCAGACCAGATCCCAAAATCATCCCAACACGCGGATGATAGGAGGTTCGCTGGCGGATCACATCCGCTGCCTGATCAAATTCTTGTAACGTGTAATATTCTTTCATGGCTTCCTCGCTCATCAAATATAAGAACTGGGGTTAACACCTTTTAAGAATAGATCAGCCCGGCAGCCTGATCATCCGATCAGCCCCCACTGCCCGGCTGTGATTATACAAACCCCGTACATCACATTACTGACGTGAAGCCTGCCAGAACATCAGTTTATCTATTATATCAGATAATCTAGACAACAATAACTATCGCTATTACCAGAATATGACCTTTTCGTCAGATTTATGCGTTGAATTTCACCCAAAAACGATGAAATTCCCCTCCCCTGAATCGCATATGATTACGGCGGCTACTGGTATAATACAGGGAATTTACCAATACATTACCGTAATTTTTGTTACAATTTTCTCATGATTTCCCTCTGAAACCAGGATCAAAAGTTGATTTATGGCTGAATTGACGCAATCTCCATTTTCCCTGGCTAAAGCGGCATCTTGCATCTCAGGCAGGCTGTGGTTTATTCGGTTCTCCCGATACGCTGGCTTGCTCATTCCCAATCCTTTGATAAAAATTGACAAACAGTTCCCTTCTGGCGCTGTTTCTCTCCTTTAATCCGCTCACGCTTTTCTCGTTAAACGGTGCTACTTCATCCAATACCTGCCATGAAGAACCTCTCCATATCCATCCCTCGTGAAGACCAGCGCAAAATGCAAATCCCGGCATTTCTGGCAACGCTTTGTCTATCTTTAATTATGCTGTTGATGGGATTGGAGAAATCCACACTCTTCGCGTCTCATTGGGTCTACCTCGCGCTGGCGGTGCTGAACCCCATCTATATCGGTATATTGGTTTTTGGTCTTCAACCCTTCCTCAATCGCCACCGCTACCTGCGCTGGTTTCTGGCTGTTTTTCATGGGGTCTGGCTGGCTTTTCTGACCACACCCCAGGCTGGAATGGTCGATGAAATTTATTACGTATTCAGCCTGGTTGCCATCGTTTTTTCGAGCATGAACAGCGGGCGTTGGGCAACCTACCTGATGACTTTCACCGCCACCGCATTAGCCGCAATCACTTACCTGATCACCAGTGAACCTTTTCCCCCATTCATGTTCCGCAGCATCGCCTTGCCTTTGGTCGCGGTCATCATTACCGAAACCATCCTCCGCATGAAAAAAGCGCTCTTCAGGCAGCTCTGTCGTCTGGAAACGTTGAACGACGTTGCCCGCAAACTGGCATCCTCGCTCGAAATTCACGAGGTGATTTCACTGGTCTCTGAAGCCATTCAGAACACGCTGTCTGCCGACACCTACTATGTTGGACTGCTTTCTGGCGAAAACCACCTGCGCCTCGAGCTTTTCTACGACGATGGCGAGTTCTTTCCTCCCATGGACTTGCCCCTGAAGAATTCGCTGGCTGCCGGAGTGATCAGAAGCCGTTCCTCGATCCTTTTACGCAACACTCACGCCGATGATCAACGCAGCGGCGCCACACCGGTGATCATCGGCAAACCCCGCGACAGCCTATCCTGGATGGGCGCCCCGCTGGAAGCCAGCGGAAAGATCCTGGGAATGGTGGGGGTGGCTTCCTATTCCAAGAACGCCTTCGAAACGTCTGATCTTGAATTAATCGAGAACTTCGCCCAACTGGCAGCCATGGCGATCGATAATGCGTATCACCACCATGAAGTGGAAACGAAGTCCAAACTGGACAGCCTGACCGGCGTATACAATCACGGCAGTTTCCTGAACATTCTTTCGGTTGAAGACGAAAAATCACGCGCGCAGAACCGCCCCCTCTCGCTGATCATGCTGGATATCGACCATTTCAAGCGCTACAACGATCTCTATGGGCATTTGATTGGAGATCAGGTGCTTCGCCTGCTGATTCAGGCAATCCGCACGCACATCAAGAACACCGATTATATTGGGCGCTGGGGCGGCGAGGAATTCATCATTCTACTCCCCAATGCCAACGGCGCAGAAACAATTAAAATCGCCAATCGCATCCGTCAGTCTCTCGCGGCGATGCACCTCACCGACCGCGAACAAAGAAC
>JBDKTF010000491.1:0-5485 GCA_039680295.1 Anaerolineaceae bacterium | reverse complement strand
GCATCGCATCGGTCTGCTTGTCGGCATACATGATGACCTTGCCGTGGACGTTGCGCGCCGCCCGTCCCACCGTCTGAACCAGTGCCGTGCCCGAACGCAGAAAACCTTCCTTGTCCGCGTCCAGAATTGCCACCAAAGAAACTTCCGGCAAATCCAATCCTTCGCGCAGCAGGTTGATACCCACCAGCACATCGAAAATTCCCATGCGCAGATCGCGTAAAATACTCACCAGCTCCAATGTATCCACCTCGGAGTGCAGATAATGCACCTTGATGCCCATTTCCATCAGGTAATCCGACAGGTCTTCAGCCATGCGCTTGGTGAGTGTGGTCACCAACACCCGTTCACCCTGTTCCGTTCGCAGCCTGATTTCCTTGACCAGATCGTCCACCTGCCCCTTGGAGGGACGCACATCAATCTCCGGGTCCACCAGCCCCGTAGGGCGGATGACCTGTTCGACCACCTGCTCGGCATGTTCCATTTCGTACGGACCCGGCGTGGCAGAAGTATAGATGGTGGTGCCCATGTGCTTTTCAAACTCCGCAAAGGTCAGCGGGCGGTTATCCAGCGCCGAAGGCAGACGGAAACCGTATTCCGAGAGCACCGACTTCCGCGATTGGTCGCCGTTGTACATGCCGCGGATTTGCGGCACGGTCATATGCGATTCATCGATCACCAGCAGATAGTCGGTGGGCAGATAATCCACCAGGGTCCACGGCGCTGATCCGGCAGCACGTTGGTCGAGGTGGCGCGAGTAGTTTTCCACCCCCGCGCAATAACCCACTTCCTTCAACATCTCAATATCGTAGCGGGTACGCTGTTCCAGACGCTGGGCTTCCAGCAGTTTGCCTTCGTGCTTGAAAAACGCCAGCCGGTCCTCCAGCTCTGCGTCAATGTCGTCAATGGCTTTCTTTAGCCGGTCTTCCTGGGTGATATAGTGCTTGGCTGGGAAGATGGTTACTTCGTCCGGTTCGCCGAACACTTCGCCCGTCAGCGGATTCAGCTCGGTAATGCGCTCCACCTCGTCGCCAAAGAAAGCGATCCGGTAGGCGTTCTTGTCTGAGTAAGCCGGCAGCACATCCAGCGTATCGCCGCGCACGCGAAACACTCCCGGTTTCAATTCCATATCATTGCGCTGATACTGGATCTCCACCAGTTGGCGCAGCAGCGCGTTGCGGCGGAAAATTTCTCCGGTCTTCAGCGTCACAGCGCCCTTGCTGTATGCTTCAGGGTTGCCCAGACCATAGATGCATGACACTGAAGCGACAATGATCACATCCTTGCGCGACATTAACGCCGTGGTGGCTGCCAGCCTCAGCCGGTCGATTTCTTCGTTGATGTCAGTCTCTTTTTCGATATAGAGGTCGCGCTGGGGCACATACGCTTCGGGCTGGTAGTAATCGTAATATGAAACGAAATATTCCACGGCGTTATCGGGGAAAAACTCCTTGAACTCCGCGTAAAGCTGCGCTGCCAGTGTTTTGTTGTGCGCCATCACCAGCGTCGGTTTTTGGGTCTGCATGATGACGTTGGCGATCGTATACGTTTTTCCCGTACCGGTGGCGCCCAGCAGCACCTGATGTTTCATGCCTTCGTGCACACCCCGAACCAGCCCATCGATGGCTTCCGGTTGGTCGCCGGTGGGATGGTAGGGGGCATGCAGCTCAAAATGTCGATCACTCACAATTTACCGTCCTGTTTTACAGTTCGGGCATGGGCGGGAAGAATCCTTCCGCCGCATACCAATCTCCAGGATTGATGTCCGGGGTATCCTGTCCGGCAGTCACGATCACGTCTGCCAGACTGTGGTCCGAGCAGTCCACCGAGAGACCGCACAGCACCATTTCACTGTACCCACCCGCCAGGGGTGGGAAGGTTTCCGAAGGCAGCACATAAGCCACCACATGGTACGTCCCCGCGGGTAAATTGGTCAGGGTGTATTCAAACGTGTTCATGGGTACGTCCATCGAATACCAGGCGTCGCTGTCAACGGAGAATGCCACAATGCGCAGCGCCGGAATGGCTTCGCTGGGATAGGATAACCTGCCGGAGATGCTGCCCGTGTTCTCAGCAGATACCGATGTCGCATCCGGCTGCTTTACCGATGGGGTCACTGCCAGCGCCTGCACCGTCGTTTCCAGAGATTCAATGGTGCTCTGCCACTGCACTTCGGGGGTGGGGCTCGCAGGTGGGGTCGGTTCTCCTGCTCTACCGGTCAGCGAACACATCAGCGATGTAAATGCCAGCATGGCAGAACTGATGATGAGAAAGAAGTTGCGGGATTTCATGGACACTCCTGTAAGCAAAAGAAGCGTTCAATCCGTCGACGGGAAACTGCTTCCCATTCTCACGGGTCTGAAAAAATTATTATATCATTATATTACATGTGTTCTATTAAATTGAGATTTATTTCACCGGGAAACGCAAACGGAAGCGCGCCCCGCCTTCAGGCGCATTTTCAGCCGTCAGCGAACCGCCGTGCGCCTCAGTCAGTTGGCGGGCAATGGCTAAACCCAATCCCGTTCCGCCGTCTTTGCGGCTGCGCGAACGGTCTGCGCGGTAAAACCGTTCAAAGAGGTGCGGCAGCGCATCTTCCGGAATGCCCGGACCGCTGTCTGTCACTGCCAGCTCCACCATACTTCCTTCGCAGTGCATGTTCAGCGTCACCTTCCCACCTTCCGGGGTGTACCGCAGCGCATTCGCCAGAAGATTGCTGATGATCTGTTCGACGCGTTCCGAATCCAGCATCACCGTGCGCCCGCTGAGGCACCCCTCGCCGCTCAGCGACAGGGCAATCCCGTTGGCATCTGCCTGCACCCGAAAACGCTCCGCCATGCGCGCCGCCAGCGCCGCAAAATCGGTCGGCTCCGGTGAAAGGCGCAGTTCCCCTGCATCCGCCAGCGCCAAAAGGCGCAAATCTTCCACCAGCCGCACCAGCAGCCGGTTTTGATCCAGCACAGGTTGTAAATTCTCTGGCGTCAGGGAGTCGATCCCGTCCTGAAGCGCTTCCAACTGCGCGCGCTGAACCGCCAGCGGTGTTCGCAGTTCATGGGCAATATCGGTGGTCATGGCTTTCCGGCTGGTTTCTGCCCGCTGCAGCGATTCTGCCATGTGATTGAACGCGGATCCCAATTGCGCCACTTCATCCTCGCCTTTCACCGTTACCCGCGTCGAAAGGTCGCCCGTTGCCATGCGGTGCGCTGCGTTCGTCAGCGCCTGCACCGGACGAATGATTTGCGTCGCCAGCAGCAGACTCACCACCAGTGCCACCACACCCGCCGCCAATGCCGCAGCCCATGCCGATCGGTTCAGACGGCTCACCAGCGGTGTTTCCACTCCCCGCTGCAGCGTCAGACCATTTGCGCTCCAAAGGTATCCCACTGTCTTCCCCTTGGTGTCCTGCAGTTCGATCACATTTTGCCGCTCCTGCTCGGTCAGCGCGTTGCCAATCGCCGTATCATCCCGGTTGGCTGCCACCACCACGCCGTCCGCATTCGCCACCTTCAGGGACTGGTTCATCATGCCGCCCATCCCCTGTCCCATGCCCATTCCCGGTCCCATGCCGTGTACCGTGGACAACAGGCTGTCTACCCCCTGCCAGCTTCCATTCGTCTGGTAGTATTCCTCCAGCGAATCGACCAGCCCCGTCAGCCCGGTCATTCCGCCCCGAAACATGAAGGTTTGCACTTCGGTGTTAACACTCGACCGGACCATGAGCACCAGGCTGCCCACAGCCACCAGCACCACCAGTAGATAGGTAATCAGCAGACGTACACGCATGCGAAATCTCTGCCTTTCAGGTCAGTCGCGAAAAAACCGGTACCCAACGCCAAAAACGGTTTGAATGCAGTGCGGGTTGCGCGGATCTTCTTCAATTTTTGCCCGCAGATTTTTGATATGGGCATCGATGGTGCGTTCGTATCCCGCGTATGCGGTACCCTGCACGGCATCCAGCAGTTGCAGGCGGCTGAACACGCGTCCCGGCTGCCCCGCCAGGGTCGTCAGCAGGATGAATTCAGTGGGCGTCAGATCAACGGGCGCCCCATTTTTGATGACCGTATGCGCGTCCAGGTTGATCTCCAGCGCGCGAATACGCACCATGCGTTCGGGTTCAGCGGCGGCAGTCGCGTTCGTCCGGCGCAGAACCGCCCGCACCCGCGCCACCACCTCGCGCGGAGAGAACGGCTTGGAAATATAATCATCGGCGCCAAGTTCCAGCCCGATCAGACGATCGGCTTCTTCCACCCGCGCCGTCACCATGATGACTGGGGTGTCTGCCCGGCGGCGAATCGCCCGCGCCACATCCAATCCATCCATTCCCGGCAAATTCAGATCCAGCAGCACCAGGTCTGGCTGGATCTGCTCCCACATCGCCAGCCCGGAGTCGCCGCGTGAGGCGGTTTGCACAGTGTACCCGGCTTTTTCCAGGTACGAGCGCATCACCCGCGCCAGTTCAGCTTCATCTTCGATGATCAGAATGCTGCTCATGAATGATTCACCGCAGATAGCGCCTCCAGTAAACGTTCCCGCCAATCTTCCAGATGCGCCGTGTAGGGCATCCAGTAGGCATTTTTTCCGGTTCGAATCCCCGGTCCCAGATACGGCAAACTGCGCGCCGGGGCATGTTCCGACAGCGCCGGGTAACGCAGCACGATCTGGTCGTTTTCCACGCTGACCGAAGCCAGCCCGGCTTCTTCAGCGCGCATTTTGACCTTCAACTGGTAGAACAGATTGTCCACCGGTTCGGACAGCGCGCCAAACCGATCCACGAATTCCTCTGCCAGCGCGTCGATATCCACCTCGTTTTGCACATCCGCCAGACGCCGGTAGAGACGCAAACGCATGTTTTGGTCGGGCACGTAATCCACCGGAATGCCAATGGACATGGGCAGGTCCACGCTGACCGGTAAACGCGCTTCCTTGAAGGCGAATCCGGTCTCCGCCGATGGCGCGGGTAAGCCGGTCGTCTCGCGCAGGGTGCGCACCGCCGATGCCAGCAGGCGGGTATACAGGTGAAAGCCCACCGACGCGATGTACCCGCTCTGGCGGCTGCCCAGCAGTTCACCGGCGCCGCGCATCTCCAGATCGCGCATGGCGATGGAATAGCCTGAACCGAGCTGCGTATTTTCGGCAATCACTTCCAACCGCTCCTGTCCTTCAGGGGTCGGCGGCTTGCGTTTATGCCGGAAGAAATAGGCATACGCGCGCTGTGCCCCGCGCCCCACGCGTCCGCGCAGTTGATAAAGCTGCGCCAGACCGAAGGTGTCGCCACGATCCACGACCAGCGTGTTGGCATTGGGAATGTCCAGCCCCGATTCAATGATGGAGGTGCACAGCAGAATATCGATTTCAGCATGGGTGAACTGCTGCATCACCCCTGCCAGCTCGCCTTCCGGCATCTGTCCGTGCGCCACACCCACGCGCGCTTCTGGCACCAGCTTGTTCAGATGCGACTTCATCGCATTGATGGTCTGCACGCGGTTAT
>JBDKTF010000206.1:0-5895 GCA_039680295.1 Anaerolineaceae bacterium | reverse complement strand
TGACCGACCTTATCGTCCGGCGTGGGCGGAGGAAAAGGTGTGGGAATACATCCGCTCGCATATCCGCATGCGCTTTGACCCGACGGTGGTGGAAGCCTTCATCGCAATGATGAATGGACCCGACTGATTGAAGATAATCTGTTGACCATCCTTGGTATCGCGGGGGAGGTGGGGATGAACCATCTGGGGTGGGGGCTGATCAACAGCCTGTTGTTGAGTACGGCATTTCTGCTGCAGCCGTTGTGGACGGCAGCGGCGGTGACGGTTGTGGATGAGCCTGTGGGGAATATGCAGTTTTCAGACGTGATGCTGGCGGCAGATGCAGAGCGGCGGCAGGCGCTGGTTCTGTGGCAGAGGAAAGAGCCGGATGGAAGCGCCTCGCTGCGGGCACGGGTGTACAGCGCGAGCGAAAGACCCCTTACAGATATATACCTTGTGGCGACAATCGATTCAACCATGGAGATTGAAACACCGGTGGCGGCTTACGATTCACAGCGCGACCGCTATCTGGTGATCTATGCGCTCTCACCCAAAGTCGAACCCCGGCAGTGGGCGTTATACGGCAGGTGGATTTCCGTCGAAGCGGGTGTGATGCAAATAAGCAGTCCAACCCTGTTGGCACAGAATGCTGCGGGTGGGGTGAACCAGCCCAAACTGATTTTTGATCCGGCTTCGGGGACGTTTATGCTGGCGTACCGGAAGTATGCCGCGGCGGAGGCATCGGTCTGGGTGGTGCGGTTGAACGGCGATACCTTTGAACCGGTGAGCGGTCCTGTGGTGGTGGAAACGAATGATACGCCCAGACCCATCAACTGGTACATTTTGCCCGAAGGAAAATTCCTGTTGGGCATCTTCAAATGGACCAAGAATCAGGTGACGGTTGGCGAGATCGCTGCGGATTTGACGGTGGGTGAACAAAAGTCGGTTGCAATGAATGTTCTGGATGCGGCGCTGACCGGAGCAGGCAAGACGCCTCTTCTGGCGTGGGTGGTTGGAAATTACGATTTACGGGCTGTCTGGCTGGATGCCCAGGGCAGCGCCGGTACCCCGTTTCTGCTGCGTGCGCATCCTGTGGGTGGTCGTGTGATTCTTCCAGCGGCAGGGTTCGATCCTGCGAAGGGAGCGCTGGTGTTCTGGGTGGAAGCCGTGAGCGATTTGCACCAGCCCTGGTTTGCCATTCTGCCGGTGCCGCAGACGGATACCAGGCAGATCCAACCGCTGGAGCAAACCTTGAATCCGGGTGTCGATCAACCGATCAGCGTGGCTTGCTTTTCCAACGGCGGATGTCTGGTGGGAACCATCGATTCAACCTACGGCAGCGCGCATGTGGATCTACACCGGTTGGGGGGCATACCGGTGTGGCTTCCCCTGATAGAAAAGTGATTTGCGAATCTTAAATTTTTCTCATCCTGTTGACTCGGGATGAGGAATCTTCTATAATCAACTTGTCATTACATCATGACATCGTAACCGGCAGGCAATGGACGCCGGATCCGCAAGCATGAAGGGAACAGGTGGGCTTTTATCTTATGCTTGATTTATCCAGTCCGATACCGCTTTATTATCAACTCGAAGCCCTGATCGAAGAACAGATCGACACCGGCAAATGGAAGGCGGGTGACCGTGTGCCTTCAGAGGCTGAATTGGGCGAGCAATTCCAGATCAGCCGGACGACTGTGCGACAGGCATTGGGCGACCTGGTCAACCGCGGCAGATTGACGCGCATCCAGGGTAAAGGAACCTTTGTGGCGCAGCCGCGCATTCAACAGGGTCTGACCCATCTGACCGGATTCAGCCAGGATATGCAGCAGCGCGGGCAGAAGCCCAGCGCCCGTTTGCTCCAATTCGAGGTGGTTTCAGCGCTGCCTCAGGTGGCAAAATCGCTGCAAATTCATCCGGGCGAGCTGGTCATTCTACTCAAACGGTTGCGGCTGGCAGATGATGAGCCCATGGCTTTGGAAACTTCTTATATCTCCTATCCATTGTGCAGTTCGATCCTGAAAGAAGACCTTTCAGGCGCTTCGCTCTACCAGCTCTTACGCGAAAAAGCAAAAATCTTTCCGCACCGCGCTCGCCAGCAAATGGAATCGATGGGCTGTCCGTCGACGGAAGCCAAATTGCTGGGAGTGGTGAAGGGCAGCCCGGTGCTGCACATCTGGCGTACTACATTTGATCAGTTTGATCGACCATTTGAATGGGTGGAATCATTCTACCGGGGAGACAGATACGTCTTCTCGGTGGAAATGATTGGCGAATAACGCCCCCCATTTCCACGGTCAATAGGAACCATCAGGATGACTTCTAACACTGCAGGAACCGGTGTGGACAGGTATTTTGACGCGATTCGTGCGCTGCAAGAAAAGGTGATTACCAATCAGCGCGCGACATTGATCGCCGTGGCAGACCGCATGGCAGCGGTGATTCGCGGCGGCGGTCGTATATTTGTTTTCGGAACAGGGCATTCCCACCTATTGGCGGAAGAGGGTTTTTTCCGCGCCGGGGGTCTGGCGGCGGTGACGCCCATTTTTTCCAGCGCGCTGATGCTGCATGAAAGCCCTACATTGTCCAGCCAGTTGGAACGCACGCCAGATCTGGCAGCCACCCTGCTGGATCATTACAATCCCCGGGCGGGAGAAATGATCTTTGTGTATTCCAACAGCGGCGTGAATCAGATGCCCGTGGAAATGGCGCAGCAGGCGCGCCAGCGGGGGTTGGCGGTTGTGGCGGTGTGTTCTCAGGCATACGCGCAGGTGGCGCCGCTTTCGACGCTGGGTGTGCGTCTGGCGGACTGCGCAGATTATGTGCTGGACAACGGCGGCGTGCCGGGCGACGCATTGGTGGCGGTGGAGGATTTCCCCTGGCGGGTTGGACCCAGCTCAACGCTGATCAATGCCTTGTTGTGGAACTGTCTGGTGACGGAAACGACGCTGCGTATGGTGGAAGACGGCAGCGAACCGCCTGTGATTGCCAGTCTGAACATGGCAGGGGCGGCTGAACATAATGAAACCCTGCTGGCAAAGTGGCGCAAAGTGAATCCGCATTTATGAGGTGTCGATGATTGCTGAGATGAATGCCGTTGGTGTGGACCTGGGCGCGACCAAAATCGCCGCGGCGCTGGTATCGCCGGAGGGGGAGGTGCTGGCTGTCACCCAACGTCCCACCGCGCAGCAGCGGGGAGTGGATGCCGTGCTGTCGGATATTGCGCAGTGCGTCGGCGAACTGACCACGCAGTCGGCACAGCCGGTGGCGGGCGTGGGAATTGGTTCACCGGGGCAGGTCATTACCGCCACAGGCAGAGTCTATTCCGCGGTGAACCTGGGCTGGGATGACGTGGATCTGGCGGGCGGGGTGCGTTCTCGTTTAAATGTGAATCTGCCCGTGTGGGCGCTGAAGGATACCAATGCCAGCGTGTTGGGAGAGTATTATTTTGGCTCGGCGCGTGGCTGCCCCGATATGATTTACCTGGGAATTGGATCGGGGTTGGGCGGCGGTGTGCTGGCGAACGGCGAACTGATCACCGGCAGTGACAGCACAGCCGCCGAGGTGGGGCATCTCGCGCTCGATCCATGCGGGCGGCGCTGCGCCTGCGGTCAATTGGGGTGCGCCGAGACGGTCATTTCGGGTCCGGGGCTGGTTGCCGAAGCGCGTGATTTGATGGCGAAAAAGGCAGCCGGAACCCTGCTCCCTGCGGATATATCCCTGACCCCCGCGATGATCCTCGAAGCTGCCCGGCAGGGCGACCCGCTGGCGCTTCTGGCGGTGGCGCATCTTTCGGAATGGTTGGGCAGAATCATGGCGATTGGTGTGGCGTTGTTGAATCCCGCAAAAATCGTGTTGGGGGGCGGCGTGGCGCTGGCGTCATTTGATTTGATTGTGGAACCGGCGCTGGAAGAAATGAAACGCCGCGTACTTTCCAACAGTTACCGTAATCTGGAGGTGGTGCCCTCCCGGCTGGAATCCAGCGCGGTGGGCGCCGCCTGCCTGGTCTGGCATCAGAATCGAAAATCGACTTGAAAGGAGGTGATTGCGTTCGCGAAATTGAGCGGCACGATTGGGTAAATGTTCGACATCGTTTCAGATTCACTCTTTCAACCTTTTCAAGAGGAGAAGATCATGCGTAAGTTAAGTTTCGTCTCGTTGCTCGTTTTGCTGTCCCTTGTTCTGGCAGCCTGCCAGCCGGCAGCAGCCACGGAAGCCCCCGCGGCAACCGAAGCTCCCGCAGCTACTGAAGCTCCAGCGGCGACCGAAGCCCCTGCAGCCACCGAAGCTCCTGCGACCGGTGAAGAAGTGACCATCACCATCGAATCATGGCGTAATGATGACCTCGCCATCTGGCAGGACACCATCATCCCCGCCTTCGAAGCCAAGAACCCCGGCATCAAGGTCATCTTCCAACCTTCCGCCCCGGCTGATTACAACGGCGTGCTGAACACCAAGCTCGAAGGCGGCACCGCGGGTGATCTGATCACCTGCCGCCCGTTCGACGCATCGCTGGCGCTGTTCAATAAAGGCTACCTCGCGCCTTTGACTGACCTGCCCGGCATGGAAAACTTCAGCGACGTTGCCAAGAGCGCCTGGATTACCGACGACGGCACGACCCCCTTCTGCGTTCCAATGGCATCTGTGATTCACGGCTTCTTCTATAACAAAGACGCTTTCGACAAACTGGGTTTGAAAGTCCCGACCACCGTGGATGAATTCAACGCGGTATTGGAAGCCATCAAAAAAGACGGCACCTATATCCCGATCGCCATGGGCACCGCGGATCAGTGGGAAGCTGCCACCATGGGCTTCCAGAACATTGGTCCGAATTACTGGAAGGGTGAAGAAGGACGCAAAGCCCTCATCGCCGGTACCGCCAAGTACACCGATCAGCCCTACATTGACACCTGGAAGGCGCTGGCTTCGTGGGCTCCTTACATGCCCGAAGGCTACCAGGCTGTGAAGTATGCTGACTCTCAGTCGCTGTTCACCCTGGGCAAGGCGGCGATCTATCCGACGGGTTCCTGGGAAATCTCGGTCTTCGAGAAAGACGCCACCTTCAACATGGGCGTCTTCAAGCCCCCGCTGCCCAAGGCGGGCGATCAGTGCTACATTTCGGATCACACCGACATCGCCATGGGCATGAACGCAGCCACCAAGCACCCCGAAGAGGTCAAGAAATTCCTCGAATGGATGACCACCCCTGAATTCGCGACCCTGTACAGCAACGCGCTGCCCGGCTTCTTCAGCCTGTCCAACGCGAAGATTCAACTGACCGATCCTCTGGCGCAGGAATTCCTGAGCTGGCGCGGTCAATGCCAATCCACCATCCGCAATTCGTACCAGATTCTCTCGCGCGGCGATCCGAACCTGGAAAACGAACTGTGGCGTGTCAGCGCCGCGGTGATCAACGGCACCATGACCCCCGAACAGGCGGGTCAGGAAATTCAAGCCGGGTTGGATAAGTGGTACAAACCCGCAAAATAAACGATTGATCTGACGAATCTATTCCCGGCGGTTGGCGCTGGCTGACCGCCGGGAAGCCCTCCAGGCTGCGAATATTTTTTCGCGGCAGCGTTGTTCCTCACGGAGGAATTTATTTATGGAAACCAAGCGCTCCCGTAAGCCTTTTCCTACGCATATATTGATATTTTTAGCTCCCGCGGTGATCGTCTATACCATTTTCATGATTTATCCGTTGCTGGACTCACTGCGGTTGAGCTTTTTTAGCCTTACCGACCAGGGTAAGGAACTTTTCGTCGGCATGCAAAACTATATTCGCTTGTTTACAGACACGAATCTGGCGCCGCGCTTTTGGGGAGCGTTGAAAAATAATCTGGTATTTTTTGCCATCAATATGCTGGTGCAAAATCCGATCGGTCTGTTGCTGGCGGCGCTGCTGTCATCCGGCGG
>JBDKTF010000432.1:0-11457 GCA_039680295.1 Anaerolineaceae bacterium | reverse complement strand
TGGTCGCCAATGCGTCTTTTGTGGCGCGTTCCTTTGCGGGTGATCCCAAGCAGGTGAAAGAATTGATCAAAGCGGCGTTCCATCACCGGGGAATCGCTGTTCTTGATATTATCAGCCCCTGTGTTACTTTCCATAATCACGAGAATTCGATGCACTCGTATGTATGGGGGAAGGAACACGAAACTCCTTTGCATGACATCTCGTTCGTGCCTGCTCGGGATGAGATCACGATCGAAGATTTTGAACAGGGCACAACTCGTGAAGTTGCCCTGCACGATGGCTCGACCGTGGTGTTGAAGAAACTGGATCAGGATTATGATCCCACCAATAAGTTCGAAGCCATTCGAATTCTGGAAGAATCTGAGAAGAACAACTGGCTGGCGACCGGGTTGATCTATGTCAATCCGGATCAACCTACCCTGTACGATTTTTACAATCTTCCTGAACAACCGTTAAACCGAATGATCGAGGCGCAGCTTCGACCGTCTCGCGAGACAATCGATCAATTAAACGCTGAGATGCTCTGATACATCGAACAATAAAAGAAACACCCTCGAAGATATTTATGGGCTTCGAGGGTGTTCTCTATTAATCTGTATGGGAAATCGAGGATACTTCTCCAATCACTTTATTTTCACGCAACCTTTGGCGTCGGATGCGGCGTCGCTCCAAAATCGCCCTGATCCGCATCTGCCGTTCACGGGTGAGGGGGTAAAAGAGGGTAAACAATATTGCGCCGCCCAACAACAGGGCGATGAAGGGACCAGTGAGAATGCGGATTGCCAACAGCGCGTTGGCAGATTGCGTGTGAATCAACGCGCCGGCTGCCGGAGCGTTGTAGCCGCACCAACCGATTATTTGTAAAGCGAGGAAGATTGCGACGGCGCTGCTGAGTTTTCGCGTGAAATTGACTGCCCCATAATACATGCCTTCGCGACGCGCATGGGTACGCATTTCATCCCAATCAATCACATCCGGGAAGATTGATTCAGGCATCACGTGCGCGGTGGATACACTGAGACCGGCAAGAATGGCGATGATCAGTATGGTGGTGATCTGTCCGGGTTGAACAGTGAATATGGAGATCTGCACAAGCACCCAGAAGATCATCCCGCTGATATAAGACACCTGTTTACTGGTACGTTTTGCCAGCCAGGTCCAGAATGGAAGGGCGATGGTGGCAGTGATCAGCAGCAAGCCCAGAACGACTGATTCTGTGGCGATTGACTCTCCGAAAATCGAAATGGTGCTGACCAGTTTTCCGCCGTTGACCCAATAGGTCAGGAAATATGGTAGCATCAACGCCACGACGTCAAATGCGATCCAGTTCAATACATAGATGCCGGTGGCAAAACGGAAGGGGGCGTTTTGCCATAGAGTCTTCAGTGTGTCACGGAAAGTCAGCGTATCTTTATGAGGTGGATCGACGATCTCCTTTTCCCGTACTGTAAAGAAAATCAACAGGTAAGGAATGACGGCAATGCCGCCAAAAATTGCGCCAACGGTAACATAACCCTGTTGGGCTGTATGCCCGGCATTGATGACCGAATGAACGATCATGGGCGCCATGACTGCTGTGAGCAGCGAGGCAACCAGATTGAAGAACATGCGGAATCCCGTCAGCGAAGTGCGTTCATCGTACTGACTGGCGATTTCGGGTGTGAGCGCCAGGTATGGAACCGTGATGAGGGTCTGGATGGTATCGCTGACCATAAACGCAAGCGTCACATGGATCATCAACATAACCTGCGATTTCCACGGCGGAGCCCACCAAAGCAATACAAATGCCAGGGCAAATGGCACTGCGAACAGCAGCAGGAAAGGTCTGCGGCGTCCCCACCGGGTACGCACATTGTCGCTGATGGAGCCAACCAATGGATCGTTGATCGCATCCCAGATGATGGAAATCAGGGCAGCTACAGATGCCAGGCGTGGATCCAGACGAACCACGTCCGTCAGGAAGATGGCATAAAAAATCTGCCGCAGGGTGTTTATGCTGGCGCGTCCCCAGTCACCCGAGCCATAAATGATCTGCGTTACCCGGCTGAGTGGTCTGGTGGGTTCAAATGAGGTATTCTGTGCAGACATGGAACCTCCGGTGGATGATGGCTTTAGATGATATTTAGATTCAATTCATAGGTGCGGTGACGTTTATACCAGATGACACCCATGTTCTCCATATCGCTTTTACTGCGAAAATTCCGTTCGTCGATCTGAATCAGTTCAGCTTTTTCGAAATTGAATTTGCGCAGGGTATCTTCCAATTCGACATACAGGAGCATATTGGCGCCCATCCCCTGATATTCTGGAAGCAACCCCACACCGTTCAGATCACAAAGGCGCGCATGTCTTAATTCATTCAAGATCGTTATCCAACCAAAAGGAAAGACCCTGCCGCGCGCTTTTTGCAGGGCTTTTGAGATGTCTGCATAAGCGAGAATAAAGCCGATTACTTCATTTTCTGCATTCATAATCAGTTTTATAAGTTGTGGATCTGCTACGGTGATCATATTCTGGGCGATCAGCGAAAATTCTTCCGGTGTGCTGGGGTAAAATCCCGGATTGTTCTGGAATGCGCGGCTGTGAACGACATCTACCATCGGGATCCAGCGGCGCATTTCTGCTTTGTTGGCGAATGTTTTTACCCAGTAGCCGTATCGCTTTTTTGCTTTTTGTGCAGCCAGGCGCATCTTCTCAGGTGGATGATGGGTTTCCACCATATACCCGGAAAGATGATCTGTGACTTTTGTGAAACCGAAGTCCGTCCAGAATTTTGGATAATAAGGAAGATTGTACGGAATGCCGAGCGCAGGCATATGATCGAATCCGTCCACCAGTAATCCCAAACCGTTGGAGCGCAGGAAGCCTTTGGGTCCAAGGATGGAATGCAGGTCTCGATCTTTTGCCCAGCCCGCGGCTGCGTTGAACAACGCCTGACTGACCGCTGCATCCTCAATACATTCATAATAATAGATAAATGCTGTTTGCTGGTGATGGTGTTCGCAGTAATTGCGGTTGTGCAATACAGCGATGCGTCCCAGAACCTGGGGACCGTCTTCCACAACGAAAAAATCAGCAGTGGAATGACGATAAAAAGGGTGACGCTGGCGATCCATCACCAGTTTCATTTCACTTGCCAATGGTGGAACCCATTGGGGGCAGTTTTGATATAGTTCAAATGGAAATTCGATAAACTTACGGGTGTCTTTGTGTTGCGATGTATCGATCTTGCGGGCTTCCACGGTATGCCTCCACTTTGAAGATGTCCTTAATCAGATGGCGGATCGTTCTCCAATATTTCAATAAACGCTTTAACAATCTGGGGATCAAATTGAATACCCGCCTGATCTTTCAGATATTGGATTACCTCATTCATGGGCAGACTGTCACGATAGGGACGTTTGGAGTGCAATGCGTCCCATACATCCACGATGGCGAATATGCGTGCCGCGAGGGGGATGTCTGTGCCCTTCAAACCGCGCGGATATCCTGTGCCATCCCAGCGTTCGTGATGTCCGTACGGAATATCCAGACTGGCTTGCAGATATGGAATGGGGGTCAAAATCTGATAAGCATACACAGGGTGCATACGCATGATTTCCCATTCTTCTTCCGTCATTGGTCCTGGTTTGGTGAGAATACGGTCAGGATTGCCAATTTTTCCAATATCGTGCAACAGCACACCCCGGCGGATGTGGATCAAATCGTCATCACTTACCCCCATGATTTTTGCCAGCTCAACGGTAAGTGTTAACACCCGCTGCGTATGACCTTCAGTTTCGTAATCACGTAATTCGAGCGCCTTGGACCAACCCAACAGCGTGGTATCGTAAGCTGTGACCAGGCTCTGGTTGGTGTTTTGCAGATTGTAAATCAGTTGGGCGTTATGAATGGCGATACCTGCCTGGGTGGCAAAAGCCTGTAGACGTTCTGCGTGAATGGGTTGGTAAAAATTTGGAATCTGGCTGTCCAGATTCAAGAATCCAATCACCTGATCCTTGATAAAAATTGGAGCACTGACGTAAGAACGAATCCACGCGCCTTCCGGTATGGGTATCCAGTCAGGATCTGTCTGCGTCACTGAAATTACGATGGGGCGACCTTCGGTGACCATTTTTTTCAGGTTTGGCGTCTGCTGGATATTGAAAGAAATCCCGGTGATCCAATCCTTCAACCCCAGGTCTTCGTATCCACGTTGTTTGAGAATGCGGGCATAACCATGGTCATCGATCAGCATGATATTACTGGCATGGTGCGGAACGACACGCCCAACAATATTGAGAATATGGTCCATCACTTCATCCATATTCAATGTGCTGTTTAAGACGGTCGCGGCATCTCGCAAGGCTTCTGCCAGGTTGCGTTGTTCGCGTTCCGCTTGTTCTGACTGGGCACGCGCCGTGACATCTCGAATGATTCCCTGGCTGGCAATTTCCTGATGGTATCGGAATATATTGGAAGAAATCTCAAATTCCTTGAGGTTTCCGCTGCGGGTAATCCCGGTAAACTGTAAATGGCTTTTGGAGGGTTTTCCGATTCGCAGTTTATCGAGATGTTCGCGGACTGCTTCCTGACTTTGGGGGGCGATCAGCGACATGATATCAAAATCAGGCGACAGAACCTCTTCTTCTCTGATTTCAAACAATTCGCAAAACGATGGGTTGACAACTTCGAATCGATTGTTAACCAATAAGAATATACCGTCTGAAGACTGTTCAATGAGAGAGCGATATTTTTGTTCTGATTCAAGAATCATCACCTGGCGGTTCTGGATGGATTGACGCATCTTTTCAAATTTCTCGACCAGGGTTTGCATTTCCTTGAATGGCGGACGGAAGAGATTTGCTGGAATGGTGGGCGAAGAAACATCACCATCAGCCAATGCAGCCACACTGCCGGTGAGACCCCCGAGAGGTCTGGCAATTTTTTGATCCAACTGACGACGCAGATTGAGGATCATCAGCATCCATGCGGCGGCGAACAACAGCAGTGAACCGAGTGAGATCCAGATAGATCGACCATAGATCTGAAGAACAGCCGCGCGTATAACCACCGTCCAGCCGGTATCGGGAATGGTTGCGTCGATGGTGGTATAGATTTGCGATCGTTCCACGCTCCAGATAGCACTGGTGTTGGGTTGGGGTTCGTACGGAATCTTTGTCGGGAGGGACTGTTGACCAATGGAAGGGAATGCTTTCCCCTGCCGATCAACAAGCATAATATCATACGCCTGGGAAGCCAGGTTCTCCTCCAGAAGATAAGAATACAAATCAGCGAGGTTGACTTCGCCCAGAATGGCTTCTCCCGATTGTTGTGGATAATATATCAGAATCGTGTCATTCCCGGTACGAATGGACTGTAAGGGATCTGATATTGCAAGTTTCTTTTCTTGAGAAGCAGTCTGGAAAAATTCAAGGCTTGAGATATCTGATGATCGTGTCTTAAGATCAGACGGCACGATATGCAAGATCTTTCCCCCCGCATCCACCTGATAAATTGTGTCAAAAAAGTGATAAGATCGCCAGATGGAGCTCATAAAATCCGTCAGGTCAACCGTTGTATTTTCAACATCTGCCTGACTGGCGATTGAGCTCAGGATCAAGCTTCCTTCGATCAACCTGTCATGCAAACGGGTGGCGATGGATTGGGCAATCACAGTTTGCTGAGATGCGACCGTTTTGGTATTGAAATAAAAAACCACGACCGTGATCAAAATCCCGATGATCAAGGATGGCAAAAGAATCTGTATAGAAAACAACTTCAAGAAAAGTTGTTTAAGAGATTCAGGTTTTCTTTGGTTAATCAATGAAGTATCTTACCTATAAAACCAGGGTGTCGGGTTGGGTTCTGATCGGAGATCAGATGGGTTTGCCGATGGTATGAAGCAGGGCAAAGTTCGGCAGGCGCATTTCACCCACTGGAAAGCCTGTAATCAGCACGATTTGCTGACCCGCATGGATATCGGTTGCCGTGAGGATTGCCTGCTCTACATGTGCCAGCATGGTCTCCACTGAAGACGAGAATGGAATCAGAAAAGGCGTTACACCCCAGATCATTCCCATGCGCTGGTATACGCGTAATTCAGGGGTAAACGCCAGGATCGGAACGATGGGGCGAGCTTTGGACATCAAAATTGCAGTTCTCCCCGTTTGGGTGAAAACAGCAATGGCTGCTACATTCCGATCTTGAGCCAATTCACGGGCGGCGAGGGTGATCGAAACAGCATCGTTCTCAAGAGGTTCAAGAATGTTGGAGGAACAATGTCCCCATTCGGTGATGTGCGCTTCGGCTTCCCGCACAATTGAGTCCATGATCTTCACCGCCTCGATCGGATAATTTCCCGAGGCTGTCTCACCAGACAGCATGACCGCATCGGTACCATCGAAGATGGCATTTGCCACATCCGAAGCTTCTGCGCGAGTGGGACGCGGGTTGACGATCATCGAGTCCAGCATCTGGGTAGCGGTGACGACCATGCGTCCGTGGTGGTTGGCGGCACGGATGATCTCTTTTTGAGCGATGGGCACGGTGGAGGGCGACATTTCAACGCCGAGGTCGCCACGCGCAACCATCACACCATCGGTGTGCCGCAGGATTTCATCCAGATTTTCCAATGCTTCGGGGCGTTCAAGCTTGGCAATAATGGGCGTGTCTGACCGTTCGGGTGCGAACTGGCGTATGGCGTTGCGGACTTCATCCACATCATCGGCTGTCCGCACGAAGGAGATGGCGACTGCGTCCACTCCCTGTTGCAAGCCAAATTCGAGGTCAGCCCGGTCTTTATCGGTGAAACCGGGTATATCAAGATGCGCACCGGGAACATTGAAACCTTTATGAGAACTTAATTTTCCGCCCAAAGTTACCCGGGCTTCTACGATTTCTCCCAGCACACGAGTCACTTCCATTTCCAGATGCCCATCATCGAGCAAGATATGGCTGCCGGGTTTGACGCTTTTGGCGAGTTGCGGAAAATCAATGGGTAATCCAATGGATCCTGGGGCGGCTTTCTCAGGTAAACCCTCACCAATATCCAGCGGATTGAGATATACGATTTGCCCTGCGGTGATCTGCACAGATCCGTTGGAAAGGTTGCCGATGCGGATTTTTGGTCCTTGCAGATCCTGCAGGATGGTAATGGGTTTACCAAGCTGGTCTGAAAGCTTGCGCAGCAATGCAATTCGATCGGCATGATCCGCATGAGTTCCATGCGAAAAGTTTAACCGGGCGACATCCAATCCAGCCTGGATCAGGTTCCGGATGGTTGCTTCGTCCTGACTGCTGGGTCCCAGCGTTCCAACAATTTTAGCATATCGGTTCATCTGTTATCCTCACTCACCTGTTTATATGGATACCAACAGATCCGCGTGTAAGTTTAAATATAGCGCAGTGTTCTCGCTTGGGCAATCAATTCATCTCGGAATTGTGGATGTGCGATGGAAGTGAGAAGCTGCACTCGTTGACGGATAGATCGTCCATAAAGATCGACCATGCCGAATTCCGTGGCAATGTAGTGTACATGATTCCGCGTTGCCGTTATACCTGCGCCTGGTTTAAGCATGGGAGTGATGCGGCTGACCACGGTTCCGTCTTTGAGACAGGTGGTGCTGGGCATGGCGATGATCGGCAATCCTCCTTCTGACATCGAAGCGCCGTAGATGAAATCCATCTGTCCGCCAACGCCGCTGTATAATTTTGTGCCAATACTATCTGCGCAAACCTGTCCGGTTAAATCCACTTCAATGGCAGAATTGATGGCTACCATATGGGTGTTTTTCGCAACAGTGAACGGGTTGTTGATGTACTCGGTGCGATGCAGCTCGATCATCGGGTTTTTATGCGCCCATTCATACAGACGGTGCGTGCCGAGCATGAAGCCGGCGGCAATTTTTCCGCGATGGAGCGTCTTGCGCGCTCCCGTCACAACACCTGCCTCTACCAGATCGATGATACCGTCTGAAAACAATTCCGAATGAATACCCAGGTCTTTTTTATCGCGCAGATATTTTAACACGGCATCAGGAATTGCGCCAATGCCCGTCTGTAGGGTGGCGCCATCAGGAATGCGTTCGGCGATATGCATTGCCAGGTTTTCGATGACCCCATCTGGATCGTCTTCTGCCATGGATAATTCTGCCATGGGATAATCTACCGGGACAATGGTATCTATTCTATCAAGATGGATATATGTATCGCCAAGAACGCGCGGCATCTTTTCATTGATTTCCGCAATGATGATTTTTGCCGATTCCGCCGCCGTTTTGGTCAAACCGGCTTCGGCGCCGTAGGTGCAATATCCATAGATATCTGGGGGAGAAAGGTGAACCAACGCAACATCCACCGGCAGGATACCCTGCTTGAAAACCAGGGGAAATTCCGAGAGTAATACCGGTGTGAAGTCTGCGCGTCCTTCCTGAATGGCTTTACGCACATTGGAGCTGATAAATAATGAATTGACCCGTAAGTGTCCTTCCAGCTCGGGTTTCACGTAATCGGATGGCGCCACAGTCAATGCGTGGCAGATTTCAACATCATGGACCTCGGGCGCATAATCCACCAGAGCTTTGAGAAGAATTCGCGGAACGGAGCAGTTGCCGGTGAGAAAAACACGGTTACCGGATTGGATGAAACGTACCGCCTGCTCTGGGCTGACGATTTTCGAGCGATATTTTGTTTTCCAGTCCATCTTGTTCTTCCTCTGAATATTGTCTGATCCGTTTCCAATTTTGATCGAAAAGGCGCTGTATCCTCTCCTTCACGTATATTTGTGGAGAAAATACAGCGCCCTGTACATTCGCGGTATCGTTTATTTCATCGTCAATACATTGCGAATGACTGGCATTGCCCAATCGATCGTTTCGCGATCAATGATCAACGGCGGGGCAAAGCGGATGACATGTTCGTGAGTTTCCTTGGCAAGAATGCCATTTTTCTGAAGCGCTTCGCAAAACCGACGCGCGCCACCGGCTTGTGGGTGAAGCACCACGCCAATCAGCAAGCCTTTTCCTCGAACTTCCTTGATGTGTTTGCTCGGAATTTCTGCGAGCTGTTCCATAAAGTATTCGCCCATGGCGGCGGAATTTTCCGACAGGTGTTCGTCGCGGATGACCTGCAATGCTGCTCGTCCGATGGCTGCCGCCAGCGGGCTGCCGCCAAAGGTGGAACCATGTTCGCCGGGTTGGAAGAGACCCATGATGGGCTTGTCTGCCAGAACAGCAGAGATGGGGTAGAACCCACCCGAAAGCGCCTTGCCGATGATGGTCATATCGGGGCGAACGTTTTCGTGCTGGCAGGCAAATAGTTTGCCAGTGCGCCCCAATCCGGTTTGAATTTCATCGGCGATGAAGAGGACGTTGTTGCGGGTGCAGATTTCACGTACACGGGCAAGGTATCCGGCTGGCGGAACCACCACACCTGCTTCTCCCTGGATGGGTTCGAGCATCACAGCCGCTGTGTTGGGCGTAATGGCTTTCTCGATCGCATCTGCATCGCCGTAAGGGACGGTGATAAAGCCGGGTGTAAAGGGTCCAAAATCATCCCGATAGAAAGGTTCAGTAGAGAAAGAGATGACCGTCGTCGTACGACCGTGGAAGTTCCCTGATGCAGTGATGATCTCTGCCTGATGGCGCGGCACCTTCTTAACCACGTATGCCCATTTGCGCGCCAATTTGACAGCGGTTTCGACAGCTTCAGCGCCGCTGTTCATCGGGATGGACATCTCAAAACCGGTCATTTCTGCCAATTCCTGGTAGAAGAGCGGCAGTTGATCGTTGCGAAAGGCGCGTGAGGTCAGGGTGACTTTTTTCGCCTGCTCCATCATGGCTTCCAAAATTTTTGGATGGACATGTCCCTGGTTGAGTGCAGAATAGGCGCTCAGACAGTCCAAGTAGCGTTTTCCTTCAACATCATAAACCCAAACGCCCTGACCATGATCAATAACGACATCCAATGGGTGATAGTTGTGTGCACCGTACTGATCTTCGATCGCGATGTAGTCTTGGGTTTTCATAGAGGTTATTTGGCTCCAAACATCTCCACAAGAATGGCTTTTTGAGCGTGCATACGATTATGTGCCTGCGGGAAGAGAACGGAATGGGGACCATCGGCGACTTCGTCTGTGATTTCTTGACCCCGGTGGGCAGGCAGGCAGTGCATGACGATTACGTCCTTATCGGCTTCAGCGACCAGTTTGGCGTTGACCTGATAGGGCGGGAATACCTCTTCACGTTTTTTCGATTCCGCTTCCTGTCCCATGCTGGTCCAGGTGTCGGTATAAATAACGTGGGCGCCTTTGACGGCTTCGTGAACGTCGCGCAGCAAATGGATCTGGCTTCCCGAGTTGGCAGCCCATTTCTTACCGATTTCCAGCGCTTTGGGTGACAGATCATACCCCTCTGGACTGGCGAGGGTGAAGTTGGCGCCCAGCATTGTGCAGACGTGCAGGAGCGATACCGCAACGTTGTTCCCATCGCCCACAAACGTGACATTTAATCCCTTCATGTTTCCGAATTTCTCGATAATTGTCAGGGCATCTGCCATCCCCTGGCAGGGATGATTGAAATCGCTTAAGCCATTAATCACCGGAATGCTGGACCATTTAGCCAATTCCAGAACATGGTCATGAGAAAAAACACGCGCCATGATTCCATCCACCATGCCTGAAAGGACACGGGCAACATCGGCAATCGATTCACGCTGTCCAAGTCCGATTTCATTTGGAGACAGATATAACGCATCTCCACCCAGGTGCCGCATTCCCATATCGAAGGATACGCGGGTGCGCAGACTGGGTTTCTGGAAAATCATTCCTAACACTTTACCCTTGAGGAGAGGACGGTTACCGCCAGCTTTCCATTCCTTTTTAAGATCGATAGCGAGATCGAGCATCGCCTGGATCTCTTTGGGAGAATAATCGGATATTGCAAGAAAATCTTTTTTCATGGAATACTCCTAACAATGGTTCGGTGGGATAAAACTACTACTGAGAGTATAACATATCCGATTTTTGGCGGCACGGGATTTTCGGATTAAGTTTATTGAATAATGTCACCATTGTTTTCTGGTTAATTTTGTAAAGGGACGCATAAAGATTGTATAAATTTTGTAACGTAACAACTAAACATTAATTATGATGTTCGTTATATAATAACGCTTGTCGTCAGACGTTTATTTACGAGTCCTGATGGCTGTGGTGGGGTGCTGCTAAAGTGGGGTTCAGTGCTCCTCGCGCCGCTCTATACAACAGGAAACTCACATAATGACCATACAACGATGCCGGTAGTTATGCCATACAAGCAGTTTGGTTCTAATATTTTTTTAGTGCTCTTAGTCAATAGATGAATATTTTTTATCTTAGGGATAAGTGTCTGTTTCATCGTGCGGTAACGGCGGAGGTAGTGTGAAAGCGACGATCCTGGTTGTGGATGACGAAGAAATCACTCGGCAGACGCTGGCAGAAAT
>JBDKTF010000318.1:0-2283 GCA_039680295.1 Anaerolineaceae bacterium | reverse complement strand
AGACATTTTAGACACCACCTCCTCTTCGTTAGGATAGCGTATTGAGGGGGTTACTCAACAACGGTATTAGTATGGCAGATAAAAATCATCCTGTCAATCCTCAAAACGGAGTATCCCTCAAGACTGATTACCATTTAGGGTTGAGTCGGGTTTTCTCATAAACTCACGGCGGTAACAAAACTCTCACAGAAAGACGCAGCCGAAAAGGGTCGGTGTGATCTTAAATGAACCTGGCGGGGTTGAAATGGCTGGGGAGGTGTTCCAAGGTGACGATCGATACCAGAATCAAGGTTCAATTTTATGCAAAATGACAGGTGGAATCGCTTCTTGCAGTTTTAATATGGATATGCTATAATCTCTTTGCCTCTCTAACCGGGTGCCCCCCTCATCCGGTCGGAGAGGTCTTTTTATACCAGTGATTTCCCCATTTTCACTCGATAAAAACAGCCGCCGGAAGAACTTCTCCCGGCGGCTGTGTGCGTTGAATAATCGATAATTACATTGCCAATCCGACCCGACCAAAAATCTGTTCGCGGATCTGAACAAACTGGCGGCGGAAGCGGTCATCGCGCTCGAGCATATCCGCGACCTTTTCACAGGCATACATTACGGTAGTGTGATCCCGTCCGCCCATGGCTTCCCCGATCTGTGGCAGCGATACGTTGGCTTCTTCGCGCAGCAGATACATCGCCACCTGACGCGGCAGTGCCACGTCGTGCGAACGGTCGCGCCCCAACATGCGTTCATCGCTTACGCCAAACGCCTGTGCCACTGCATGGACCACCGCTTCCGGTTGAACCTCTGCGCGCTGCGGCAGCAGATCCGCCAGCGCTGAATTGACCAGCGTCGGGGTGAGTGGTTGTCCAGAGAGATCGGAAAACGCCAGTACACGGGTCAGCGCGCCTTCCAGCTCACGAATATTGGACTGCACCTGCCGGGCAATGGTTTCCATGATCTCCGGTGGAACCGCACGGTGATTGCGTTCTGCTTTGGAACGCAAAATGGCAATGCGGGTCTCAAAATCTGGCGGTTGAATGTCCACCGTCAGCCCCCACTCGAACCGAGAGCGCAGCCGCTCTTCCAGCGTGACCATGGCTTTGGGTGGTCGATCCGATGAAATCACGATCTGTTTGTCTGCCTGATGCAGGGTATTAAATGTATGGAAAAACTCTTCCTGCGTCGATTCCTTCCCGGCGATAAATTGGATATCGTCGATGAGCAGCACGTCGGTGTTGCGGTAGCGATCGCGGAAGGGCTGTGTGTTATGCGTGCGAATGGAATTGATCAGATCGTTGGTGAACTCTTCTGAAGAAACGTAAAGCACTTCCAGACCCTTCTGGGTGGCGGCATTGCCGATGGCGTGGAGCAGGTGGGTCTTACCCAATCCCACGCCCCCATAGAGGAAGAGCGGATTGTATGCACGGGCTGGATTCTCTGCCACTGCCATGCACGCGGCGTGCGCCATGCGGTTGCTCGATCCGACCACGAAATTATCGAACGAATAGCGGCTGTTGAGGGTTGGGCTGGAGACAGAAACCGTGACTTCCTCCACCGGGCTGGCGCTTTCAATCGTTTCTGTTTCTCCCGTCCACACCACAAACGAGACGGATTCGGGACGATCCATAATGCCCGTTAGAATGCGGCTGACCGTGGTCGCTAAACGACCTTCCAACCAGTCGCGGGCATACGCATTGGGGACACCAATGATAAACGAACCCTGATCTTCGTCATAGGATACAAATTCTGCGTTGCGCACCCACGTGTCGAAGTTCGCTTTGTTCATATCCATTTGGAGCTGTCCGAGGGTGGCTTGCCAGGCTTGTTCCGCTTTCATAGGCTAACCGATTCCTCCCATTGAATGGTATTGTTCTGGCGCCAGATAGGCGCAAATACCCACATCCGCTGCAAAAGCAGTGGAATGGATACGCTTGATTTTGTTGTAACCCCAACTTTAATGGGTTTGAAACAATAAGGTTACGATATCGTTACCCCTATATCGTGACAACAATGATTTTAGCAGAAGCCCCCCCGGGAAACAAGTTTTTAAACCTACGGTCGCTTAAAAATTCCTGATTCTTTAACATTGGCGAATGTTAAAGACTTGAAATTTTGTTCTATTTTTTAATCCCCTGTTAACTTTTTAATCTGACTGCCCATTTGTGGGAGCATCTCATACGATTCATTCCATATATGGCGTTATATTTCGCTTTTTGCGGAATACTCCCACCTATGGTGAATCATCCGCGATCTTCGCCCCTGATTCTTATTGGGAATTTTTCCTCA
>JBDKTF010000531.1:0-5203 GCA_039680295.1 Anaerolineaceae bacterium | reverse complement strand
ACCGTTTGATACCGTGTTTAACATGAGCGTTGGTTACAATCTGGAAGGCATTAAAAGCGCACCGATGACCCGGTTCATGGACCGCATGATGGATGCCTCACAGGAACTGGCTGAAATCAAACGCCTGTTGAAAGCCGAATATCCGCAGTATGCCGATATCGTTATTCCGGCGCGCATCGTCAACACGGTGACCCTGTCCACAATGCACGGCTGCCCGCCGGATGAAATTGAGCGCATTGCCCGCTACCTGATCGAAGAACGCAGATTGAACACCACCGTTAAACTCAACCCCACCCTGTTGGGAAAGACCCGCGTGCTGGATATTCTGCACAACGATCTGGGCTATACGGAAATTGATATTCCCGATAGCGTTTTCGAGAAAGATTTGAAATACGAACGCGCCATCCAGTTGGTTCGCAACCTGAAAGATTCTGCCTCCAGCCGCGGTTTGTGGTTTGGCGTCAAATTGAGCAATACCCTTCCCCTGGAAAACCACCGTCAGGTGCTGCCTGGTGGTGAGATGTACATGTCTGGGCGAGCATTGTATCCCATCACCATGAACCTGTTCGCCAAACTCGACGAAGAATTCGATGGCGATCTTAATGTATCCTTCTCTGCCGGGGCAGACGCATTCAATGTGGCGACAATCCTGGCAGCGGGCGCGAAGCCGGTCACGGTCGCATCCGATCTGCTCAAACCCGGTGGGTATTCCCGCATGCTCCAGTACCTGGAAAATGTCGAAACCGCCATGAAGCAAGCCGGCGCCGCCAATTTGACTGAATTTGCCAGCGATCGCCGGAATGCGGTTAAGCGTGCAGCGGCTGAAGCATTGGTTGACCCGCGCTACAAAAAAGCATACCGTCCGGCGACCCAACCCAAGGTGCGCTCAGGTCTGGGCTTCTTCGACTGCGCCACGGCTCCCTGCATGGAACAATGCGCGGTATGCCAGGATATTCCGGATTACAACCGTTTGATCGCGCAGGGAAAATACGACCAGGCGCTTGAAGTCATCCTTTCTCGCAATCCATTGCCCGGCATCACCGGATACGTCTGCACCCACCTTTGCCAGACCCACTGCATCCGCAATGATTACGAAATGCCCGTCGCCATCCGCGCGTAGAAACGTTTCGTCACCGAACACGGAAAAGTTCAACTGAACGCCAAACCGGCGAAACAGACGAAAGTAGAAATTTTAGGCAGCGGTCCTTCCGGCTTATCAGCCGCCTTCTACCTGACATTGAACGGCATCAAGGCTACCGTATTCGAAGCGAAAAACGTTCCCGGTGGTATGGTGCGCATGATTCCATCCTTCCGTCTGCCGGATGAAATCATCCAGCAAGACGTTGATCGGATTACCAGTCTGGGGGTGGATCTGAAGTTATCTCATCCGGTGACGGGTACGCCAGAAGATTTACTGCGCGAGGGCTTTGATGCCGTCTATGTCGCCAGTGGATTCCAGAAGAATGCTCCGCTCTTTATCGAGGGCATCGATGGCAAAGGCGTATATTCAGCCCTCGAACTGCTCGACATGGTGCGTAACGAAAAATCCGTCGATCTGGGCAAGAAAGTATTGGTGATCGGCGGCGGAAACACCGCCATGGATTCCACCCGCGTTGCTCAACGGTTGAGCAAGAATCCGGTGACCATTGTGTACCGGCGCACACGGCACGAAATGCCCGCCAGTGATGAGGAAATTGAAGAGGCGCTCGAAGAAGGCAACCTTCTGGAAGAACTGGTAAGCCCCCTGAAAGTGATTCTGGATGGGAAAGGTCACGTGACTGCTCTCGAATGTCAACGAAACCGGCTGGGTGAACCCGGCGCAGATGGTCGCCGTCGTCCAGAGCCCATTCCTGGCAGTGAGTTCCAAATCCCGGCAGACTCAGTCATCGTGGCTGTCGGTCAGGTTCCGGATCTGTCATTCATGCAAGCCAGTGCCGTTCAGTTCAAGAAAAGCGGCGCAATTACAGTAGATCTGTCAACTGGAAAGACTGCGGTAGAAAAAGTTTACGCGGGCGGCGACGTGGTGCATGGTCCTGAAAGCATCATCGCAGCCTGCGCGGCAGGAAAACGCGCTGCGGAAGCCGTTTGCGAACAATTCGAGATCACATTCCAATCTCTGCCAGCGCACACCGCCGAATTTTCTGCCGAGGAAATTCTGGACCTCAAGCGCATCCGTACCCGCAAGGTACTGCCTCAGACGCCTGCCCTGCTGCCTTTGGATCAACGTCTGGGATTCAACCTGATTGAACCCGCGATGAACGAAGCAGCCGCCCAGAAAGAAGCCAGCCGCTGCCTGCAGTGCACTGCTCTTTGCGAAAAATGCGTTGAAGTGTGCCCCAACCGCGCCAATTGGGTTTACAAAATTGCTCCGATCAACTGGAAGCTGCCGCGTGTGGCATTGCAGTCTGGCAAACTGGCGCAGATTGGTGAAGAACCGTTTGTGGTTCGTCAAACCCGCCAGATTGTTCACATCGATGATTTCTGCAATGAGTGTGGAAACTGCGCAACCTTCTGCGTTCATCAGGGTAAGCCTTACCGCGAAAAACCGCGCCTGTTCCTGAACAAATCGGATTTTGATCTGGAAGAAAACAATGCATTCTTCATCCCGGGCAAATCGACGAACCAGGTCATCTATCGACGCGAAAATGGGCGCGAAAGCTGCCTCACGATCGGGAAGGATGCCATCCTGTACGAAAATGCTGACCTGAAGCTCAGCTTCACCCCCGGTGATTTCCGGCTACAATCATGGGAAGTCAAGCAGCCATTCGAGGGTGAATTTGCAGCAACAGAAGCTGCGGAGATGTGGATCGTCTTGACTGGCGTCACTGCAAATCTGCCCTTCACAGCATGAATTACCCTCGCATCCGGTAGCCGCCTTATTCTTCCTGCCGTGAAGAATGCAGGTTACCGCAGTTTTCGTGATATTCAATAGGTGGATTATCCTCCACTGCATCACCCAAAACCCCGTCGATGCCAAAAACATCGGCGGGGTTTTTTATGGTCTGAAATCCATCACACAAAGAAGGAAATTTGGGGGTTGAATGCTCATCCGAATTCGGATAAAATCATACTGATTTGGTTAAATTATCACATATGGTTTATTTCATCCTTTCTGGAGGATACCCACACCATACCATATCTCGCCTGACCGCCATCATTCACCTCAATTCTGCTCTGTCAAGGTTTCTATAGGAGGATATCTGAATGAATGTTCAAACACTGTCTCAATGGCAGTTCGCTATTACTTCCATTTATCATTTCTTTTTTGTCCCCCTCACAATTGGGCTGTCCGTTTGGGTCGCCATCATGGAGACGCGCTACGTTCGAACCGGGCAGGAAGTCTACAAACGCATGGCACAATTCTGGGGCAAACTGTTCCTGATCAACTTTGCCATGGGGGTGGTCACCGGCATCGTTCAGGAATTCCATTTCGGGATGAACTGGTCGGAATACTCACGTCTGGTCGGAGATATTTTCGGCGCGCCGCTGGCGATCGAAGCGTTACTGGCGTTTTTCCTCGAATCCGTATTCCTCGGCATCTGGATCTTCGGTTGGGAAAAACTATCCAAAGGCGTCCATCTCACCGCCATCTGGTTGGTAGCCTTCGGATCCACCTTTTCCGCTTTATGGATTCTGATCGCCAATTCCTGGATGCAAAATCCAGTCGCATACACAATGGTCAATGGGCGGGCAGTGATGACCAGTTTCCGGGAATTGATCACCAATCCCTACCTGGTGACCCAGTTCCCCCACACCATTCTGGCGGGGTTCACCACAGCCGCTTTTTTTGTTCTGGGCATCAGCGCGTATCATCTCGTGCGGAAAACAGATCCCGATTTCTTCCAAAAATCATTCCGCATGGCAGCCATTTTCGCGATTATCTCATCGGTGGGTGTGGCATTGGTCGGTCACCAGCAGATGCAGCGCATGGTCGTCAACCAGCCCATGAAGGTCGCCGCTGCGGAAGCGCTCTGGAATGGTGAAGATCCGGCTTCCCTCTCTCTGTTTTCCATCGTGGATGAGGAGAAGGGGGAAGACATTGTTTCGATTCGCATCCCATATTTGCTCAGTCTGCTCTCCTTCAATCGACCATCCGGGCGTGTCGAAGGAATTAAAGATTTACAAGCAGATTATGAAGCAAAATATGGTCCCGGAGATTACTCGCCCTCGGTTCCCGTGGCATACTGGGCATTCCGCATCATGGTGGGCGTTGGGGTCTTAATGATTCTCATCGCCCTCTATGCGCTCTTCCATATGCTTAAGAAAACCCCTGTGGAAAAGTTTAAACTTCTGGGATGGGTACCTTTGGCGATCATTCTGCCCTATCTGGCAAACACCGCCGGCTGGATGTTGACGGAAATGGGACGCCAACCCTGGGTGGTTTTCGGCGTGCTCAAGACACAGGATGCTTACTCTCCCACCCTTACACCGGGGATGGTTCTGACCACTCTCATTGGTTTCACTGTGGTTTATGGGATGCTGATGGTCGTGGATATATTCTTGCTACGCAAATACGCGCTCGCCGGACCATCCGTTCAGGACGCCCCCGAATCTAGTTGGAATTAACAGGAGGACAGCCATGTCTCTGGAAACAATCTGGTTCATACTGATCGCTGTTCTTTTCACAGGCTATTTTATCCTTGAAGGTTTTGACTTCGGCGTCGGCATTTTGCTGCCATTCCTCGGAAAGGACGATCTCAAACGCCGTGTGCTGATCAATACGATCGGTCCGCACTGGGATGGAAACGAAGTCTGGTTGATCACGGCTGGGGGCGCCATGTTTGCCGCTTTTCCGGGCTGGTATGCCACGCTGTTCAGCGGATTTTATCTGCCGCTCTTCCTCATCCTGATCGCGCTCATCTTCCGTGGTGTGGCATTTGAATTTCGCAGTAAAGACGATCGTCCCCTCTGGCGTTCCTTCTGGGATTGGGCAATCTTCTTCGGCAGCCTCATCCCGGCATTGTTGTGGGGTGTGGCATTGGCAAATTTCATTCGCGGCGTGCCAATTGACGCTTCCATGAACTATACCGGCGGCTTCTGGAATCTGCTCAATCCCTACGCATTGGTCGGCGGATTTGTCAGTCTGTTGGGCTTCACCCTGCAGGGCGCCATTTTCCTCTCGCTCAGAACCACTGATTTTATCCATGAAGGTGCGCGCAAAATTGTCAATGCTCTATGGCTCCCGGTTGCGCTCCTGCTGGTC
>JBDKTF010000415.1:0-3745 GCA_039680295.1 Anaerolineaceae bacterium | reverse complement strand
TCACCATGCATTTTGGTCCGGGGCAGAGCCGCTTCCTTTACGATGAAAAGATGCACAGCCGCAAGCATGTGCCCCTCGGCGACCTGATCCTGCTGGATCGGGAGCGCTGCATCCAGTGCGCGCGCTGCGTCCGTTTTCAGGACAACGTGGCGGACGATCCGGTGATTGGATTTTACAACCGCGGGCGGGCTCTGGAGATCGTGACCTATTCTGAACCCGGTTTTGCTTCGTATTTCTCCGGCAATACCACCGATATCTGCCCGGTGGGCGCGCTCACCACGGTGGATTTTCATTTCGGAGCGCGTCCCTGGGAACTGCAAACTGCCGCGTCTGTCTGCACCCACTGCCCGGTGGGGTGCAACCTGGCGGTGAATGTTCGCCGCGAAGCCCACAGCGACGGCAGGGTGGTCATCAAACGCATCCTCCCGCGCCAGAACGAAGCGGTGAACGAAATCTGGATCTGCGATAAGGGACGTTTTGGCTATCACTATACCGAAAGTCCGCAGCGGCTTACCCAGCCGTTGGTGCGCGATGCCAGCGGTGTGCTGGTTCCCGCCGCGTGGGATGCAGCGCTCGACCTCGTGGCGGAGAAAATCCACGCTGCGGGTTCCCGGCTGGTCACGCTGGCGGGTGGGCGTCTTTCCAACGAAGACCTCTTCAACCTGCAGCAGCTCACCAGCGCGCAGGGCGGCAAAGCCGTCCTCGACAGCCTGATGGCGGGCGGCGATCTGGTGACCCAATTGGGGTTGGGCAGAGAGACCAATTTCAAAACGCTGGGCAAAGGCAGCGCCATTCTGGTGGCTGCCTGCGACCTGGAAGAGGAAGCGCCCATCTGGTGGCTGCGCGTCAAACAGGCGGCGGAGCGCGGTGCGTTGGTCGTCACCCTCAATCCGCGTCAGACCAAGCTGGACCGGGTCGCCAAACATTCTCTGCGCTATGCTTACGGTGAAGAAGGCGCAGCTTTTGAAAAACTGCTGGCAGGCGACGGCGAAGCCGCACAGGCGCTGGCTGCGGCGGAAAATCTGGTGGTGATGGTGGGCAGTGAAGGCATGGCGCTGGCGGCGTCGCAGCAGGTGATGCGCCTGGCGGCGCAGCTGCTCGTTCAGACCGGGCACGCCGGGAAGGATGGCAGCGGGTTGGTGGGTGTGTGGCAGCGCGCCAATGATCAGGGCGCATGGGACCTGGGCTTTCGCCCGGTGGACGATCTGGCGGAGGTCATTTCAGGCGCAGGCGTATTGCTGACGGCTGCCGCCGACCCTGCCGGAGATTCACCTCATCTGGCGCAAGCCGTGGACGCCGCCGAATTCGTGGTGGCGCAGGAATTGTTCCTCACCGAAACCGCCCGCCGCGCAGACGTGGTGCTGCCGGTGCAGGCGTTTACCGAGCGTGAGGGTACATTCACGTCGGGCGAGCGGCGCGTGCAGCGCTACTATCCGGCAGTTCCGCCGCTTTCCGAAACCCGCCCCGATTATGCAGTGGCAGCAGCCATTGCCTCCCGCCTTGATCTTCCGCTGGAGGCGCATTCAGCGGCGCTGGTTTTTCTGCATCTGGCGGACCAGGTGGGCGATTACGCCGGTCTCACGTACCAGCGTCTGGCGGAGGTCGCGCCGCAGGATCCCATCATGGGACGCGCCGACCTGTATTACGGCGGCACGGGGTATGACAACCAGCAGGGATTGGGTGTTCATCTGGCGCCGGCACTGCAGATGGGTATTCCCGTTCACCTGCCTGAGATGGTGGCGGCGCCGCCGCTGCCCGAAGCCGATTTGCTCGCCGTACCGGTCACCCAACTTTACGACCGCGGCACAACGCTGGTTCCCAGCAAACCGCTGGAAAATCGTCTGGCGCAGCCTGTGGTATGGCTCCATCCCGCCGATGCAGACCGTCTGGGCATGGAGGCGGGCGAAACGGTGGAGATCACGCTGAACGGGGTCACCGCCCCGGCGCGTGTGGCGCTGGACGAAACGCAGCCCACCGGTGTGGTGCGGGTGGCGCGCAGCCTGGGGCTGCCCGTACTCGGTCCCGCGCCGTTGATATGCAGCGCGCCGCTGCGCAAACGATAAAACAGGAGGACGAAACCGATGATTTGGGAATGGGTGATTAAGTCGGTGATCCTGGTGCTCGGTCTGACGGGTGGCTTCGCCTACACCACCCTGTATGAGCGGAAAGTGCTGGCGCGCATGCAGGTGCGTTTGGGTCCCAACCGCGCGGGGTGGAAAGGCATTCTCCAGCCGGTGGCGGACGGTTTGAAATTGATCTTCAAGGAAGAGCTGACCCCTGCCAATGCAGATAAATTGATTTTCTTCTTCGCGCCGATCCTGACCGTGATGCCCGCGCTGATCATTACTGCGGTGGTTCCCTGGGGCGGCACCGTGGTCATCGGCGGGCGCGAGGTGAGTCTGTCCATTGCGCCGCACATCAATGTGGGCGTGCTCTACATTCTGTCCATCACGTCCATTTCCGTCTACGGCATTACGTTGGCGGGATGGTCGTCCAACAATAAATACGCCCTGCTGGGCGGGATGCGCTCCACCGCGCAAATGATCAGCTACGAACTGGCGTTGGGTCTGACCTTTGTGGGACCCATCATGATCGCCGGTTCGATGGATTTGAACGCGATCGTGGACGCCCAGCGCGGGTTGTGGTTCGTGGTTTATCAACCGCTGGGCGCGCTGATCTTTCTCATCGCCACCACCGCCGAGGTCAACCGCGCTCCCTTCGACATGCCTGAAGCCGAGCAGGAGCTGGCAGCCGGGTATCACGCCGAATATTCGGGCATGAAGTTCGCGCTGTTCTTCATGGCGGAATACATCAAAATGATCGCCGTATCCATGGTGGGAGCCACCGTCTTCTTTGGCGGCTACCGCGGTCCGTTGGTGGATGTATACCCCTGGCTGGGACCCATCTACCTGTTCATCAAGGTGGGCATTCTGCTCTTTGGATTGATCTGGATCCGCGCCACACTGCCGCGCATTCGCTACGACCGCCTGATGGCGTTTGGCTGGAAGATCCTCTTTCCCCTCGCGCTGCTCAATGTGATCATCGCGGCGGTGGGTCTGGTACTGGTAGGAGGATAGAGCGATGTTAAAGGGTCTGTGGACGACGTTTCGAAGCATGTTGGACAAACCGGTGACCGTCGCGTATCCGGAAGTCAAACGACCGGTGCGCAAGCGCTTTCGGGGTCGCCACGAATTGAAGCGTTATGACAATGGATTGGAAAAATGTATTGGCTGCGCCTTGTGCGCCGCTGCCTGTCCGGCAGATGCCATCTTTGTGGAAGCGGCAGAGAACACCGACGAAGAACGCTATTCTCCGGGCGAACGCTACGCCAGCACCTATGAAATCAACTACCTGCGCTGCATCTTCTGCGGCTACTGCGAGGATGCCTGCCCTACCGAGGCGATTGTGCTGGTAGATAATTACGAATTGTCGTTCACCCATCGTCTGGATGCGATCTACACCAAAGACCGCCTGTTGGTTTCGGTTCCCCCGCAGGGAAACCCCACACCGCAGAAAACCATGCCGGGTGAGTTCACCCGCTCTGTCCCCGAGATGAAGAATCCCACCGATTGAGGAGGTGAGGAATGGGTATCAGTTACATTTTCTTTATCATTGCGGCAGTGGTGGCGGTGGCGACGGCGCTGGGGATGCTGTTCAGCCGGAAAGCCACCTACGCGGCGCTCTTCCTCATTTTGAACTTCTCGGTGGTGGCGGTGCTCTATCTGATGTTGGGCGCGCCGTTCAT
>JBDKTF010000183.1:0-1532 GCA_039680295.1 Anaerolineaceae bacterium | reverse complement strand
AGAGCAGGCAGCAGACCTTTTCCTCAAACAGACCGCGGTCCAGCGTGGTGGGGATATCGCGTTTATCCATCAATGCGTTGAAAGATGCTTCGAATTTCACTGGATCTTTTCCACTGCGGTACGTTTTCATAATCTCAGCCGTGGGCGTTAATTGTTCAAGGTATTGATAATAGCAATGGATGAGTTCTTTCAGAAAATAGCGCAGATCTTCTTTCTTGGCAAAACCGGCAAGGCAGGCGAATGTCAATCACGCGTTCCACCCCGTTTCTTTCCAGCAGGTCGAAGAATTTCTGCGCGGATTTTTGCGTAAAACCGATGGTGAAGAGTTGCATGGTGTCTCCTCAAAAACGAACCCACTTGTACAACCTGCCGATCATCTTTGCGGGCGGGCAAGGTTCAACCTGCATGATGTTTTTGGCGCAAAAGATATCAATGTTTGAACATATTCAACGATCATTATAGAGCAAAATGACCATAAAAGTCCATTGATAATCACTCGAAACCGTTTTTGCGGTATTCGGATAATTGAAATCAATCTCTCTTTCTACGATGGATCGACAATTATGAAATATCTTGGAACAAACCAAAGGATTCACGCTTAAAAAAGAATCGTATAATGAAAAAGGCAACAAACCTGCGCCGTAGCACTGGCGGTTGAACAGTCTTCGATTCGAAGATAAATCATTAAAATCGCATTCGAACAACCGCAGGGGTTTCCCTTGCGGCTGTTGTTTTATGAACATTAATCCATACCGGGGTGGATAGATGAGCACAGGAAGGGATCAGAACTTCGCCTTCATCCGACTGATCCTTGCTTTTTCGCTGGCGGTCAGTCTCAATTTGCTGTGGTTCATTCCAACCTTCGGCGATTCAGGACCAGCCTCCAGCCTGAATGGGATCACGGAAGCGAAGGATGGCTTCCGCTCATATTACCCGGCAGTCACCGCCAATTCTGCGCTCATCTGTGACGCATCCATCCCGCCGCCCATTTACGACAAATCCCGAGAAGCTGTAGTGGTTGGAGCGGGTGATATCGCGACCTGCGCCAATGATGTTGCCGCTGCCACATCCCAATTGTTGGATGCCGTTGATGGCACAGTGATTACGCTGGGCGATAATGTTCAGGGCAATGGCACAGATGCCGAATACGCCAATTGTTACGATCCAACCTGGGGGCGTCACAAATCCCGCACCTATCCCGTTCCGGGCAATCACGATTATGGAACCAATGGGGGGTCGAGTTACTATGATTATTTCGGCGCTGCCGCCGGAGATCCTGAGAAGGGTTATTACAGTTACGATCTGGGAGACTGGCACATCATTGCTCTGAACAGCCAGGTCGATGTCAGCGCCGGGTCGGTCGAAGAACAGTGGCTGCGCGCAGATCTGGCTGCGCATCCGACTACCTGTACCCTGGCTTACTGGCATGACCCGCTTTTTTCTTCCGGAGCATGGTCCGGGGGTGATGAGGGCATGAAAGCGCTCTGGCAGGCTTTATATGATTACGGCGTTGATATTGTGCTCAATGGGCA
>JBDKTF010000304.1:0-3006 GCA_039680295.1 Anaerolineaceae bacterium | reverse complement strand
GTTGAAGACTCCCATTCCCACTAGGAAGAGACCCAGCAGGATCCACATATCTTTCATCTTCAACATGCTTTTCAGCCCATCCACCATCAATGCGCGCCCTTCCTGCCCTGCCGGGCAGGGCGGCGTGGGCGGGGCTTCGCGGCTGAAAAGTACAAACGCCAACGCAGTGATCACCGCCACCGCTCCATAAATCAGCAGCATATTCTGGATGCCGTACCGCAGGAACAGCAGCGGAGAAACCACTTCGCCAATGGCAATGCCTAAAAAGTTTGCCACAATCGCCAGCCCCCCTGCCGTTGCGCGCTCTTCCAGCGGAAACCATTTGGCAGCCACTGTGCTGATCGCATTCATCAGGAAGGGTTGAGCCACCGCCAGTCCCAGGGTCGAAACGAGAACCCAGGTGTAATTCGCCCCAAAGACACCGCGCAGCAGCCCAAAAAGCGCCATCAACACCGCGCCGATGCTGACCGATTTGTAATACCCCAGGGTATCGATCACCCAGGAGATCGGCATGGATACCGGTACATAAACGAACATGAACGACATGGCTAAAAAGCCGATGGCTAAATCTGAAACACCGTAAAATTGCGCAGCAGGTCCTGTGATGGGGGCAAAACAAATCCATAAAATCTGGATGGCGATATTGACCAGCATGAACATCCCCAACACCACCCAGCGATAACCATAGATCTGATAGCTTTTATCGGTCATGCAGAATTTTCTCCTTTGCAAATCTTAACCCCAAACCAGGCACAAAGTTTGTCATAAATCCAAAACAGACACGCGGGTATCCTGTTGATACCCGCATGCCCGTTCATCAACGATGTCTCATACTTTAAATGTCATTCACTTTGCAAAGAAATCGCGTTCCAGCATATCACACAGACAGTGGTAGAGCAGAATATGGTTTTCCTGAATGCGGTCGGTGCGTTCCCCCGGCGCGTGGATCGCCACATCCACCATCTCCGCCAGCGGGCTGGGTTTGGGACCCGTGAGCAGCACCGTGGTCAGTCCTTTGGCGTGCGCCGTCTCTGCCGCCAGACGCAAATTGCGCGCCTTGCCGCTGGTGGAAATGCCCAGGAACACATCCCCGGATCGCGCCAGCGCGTTCAACTCCTGCGCCGCCGCCATGCCGCGTTCGCTGAAATCGTTATCCACCGCCGAGGAAATTACCGGGTTCACGCCCAGCGCCACCCCGCGCAGTCCCCGTTCCAGCGTTTGCGCCAGCAGTGCTTCGTCCGGGCTGCCCGCCAGAGCTGTGCGTTCCGCGGGCGTGAGCGGGCGCGGTCTACCGTACGATTTGAGCATCTCGCCCGAAATATGCAGCGCGTCTGACATGCTGCCGCCGTTCCCCGTCAGGAACAGTGTCCCTCCGCGCTCCAGCGCGTGCGCCACCGCCAGGTAGGTCTTCCCCAGCGCTGCTGCCACGTCCTTGAGCTGCGGCTGACGTTCCAACAGTGCCTGGAACGCCTCTGCCGCCAGCGGTGAACGCTCGATAATGCGTGCCGCCACCGCGTCCAACGAATCCATCTTCACCTGTGCGCTCATCGGCGCAAGGTTCGATCCTGTCAATTTTTCGGTGACAGCCCGGTGCAGGGTGGGGATGGTGTCCATGTGGTTGCCCTGAATGTGATACCCCTGCCCGCCCGTCGATACCGGACGGTTGACGATGTTTTTGCGCGGGCGGTAGTAATACACCGGCTTGTCTTTCCCAACATTGGAATGATAATCCTGCCCCAGAGAGATCAGGTCGAAATTGCCAGTGGTGAACTGCGCAACCGGGTACCCCAGATTGCGCACGATCGAAATCGCTTTGAGGAATACCTCAGCGCCGGTCACTGCGGAGCCAAAGTTGAGGAACACGCCATGATCCAATCCCGCCACAGAGGCGCAAAAGACCCTGAAATCGCGCCCGGTGGCTTCACCCAGAATGCCAAAATCGCAATCGGGATGCTGGTGGATGATGTCTGCGCCCATGGTGACGTGAATGGTCGCCGGAATGCCGAGGCGGTAGGCGTGATACAGCACGGATACTTCGCGGTGCGGCAGCTTCTCTTCCGCCATCAACCTCCCCAGCGATTCGCCGTAGCCCATGCCGTCCAGCGCGCCGCGTTTCAGGGCGCGGTGAATGGTGGCGCCAGTCTCCTGCGCCATGCCAAAACTGCCGTCTTCGATGCTGGTTGCCACGTCTTCCGAGGTTTCGCCGATGAGCGCCAGCTCGGTATCATGGATGGACACCGCGCCGTTTCCAGCCACATGCGTGATCACGCCCTTTTCCATCAGATCGATGATCAGCGGACCCAGACCACACTTGATCACATGCGCGCCCATCATCCAGATCACCGGATGACCGTTCTGGCGCGCTTTTACCACGGCATCAATCACGGACTCCATTTCCGGGCTTTCGAATGGAGAAATCTGATTGCCGGGATGGATCAGATCGCTGAGTTTGACCAGGTTGCGCCGCTGCGCGATGGGATACGTTGAGACGCGTTTTAAATCAATGGAAGGATAAGGCATAAGGAGCACCTCCAGATGAAATTAAAATGGTAGGCGGATGCCCGCCTACCATTTTGTATGTAACTGAATCACGGGCTTTCACCGGCATACGCCGGATCGAGCTGGTTAACCTTTCAAAGAGCCTGCCATCAAACCGCGGATGAAGTAGCGGCTGAGGAAAATATAGATCAGCAGGGTGGGCAGCGACGCCATCAGCGAGCCCGCCATCTGGACATTCCATTCCACAATATACGAGCCTGCCAGATTGTTCAACGCCACCGTCACCGGCTGCACCACCGGATTCGAGGTGACAATGACCCCGAAGAGGAAGTCATTCCAGATGGAAGTGAACTGCCAGATCAACACCACCACGAAAGCGGGCATGGAGATGGGGAAGAGAATATGGCGGTACACACCCATCATCCCGTCGCCGTCCATCATCGCGGCTTCAATCAGTTCGGTCGAAATTCCGGCGTAATAGTTGCGGAAGGTCAGCGTGGCGATCGG
>JBDKTF010000599.1:0-2984 GCA_039680295.1 Anaerolineaceae bacterium | reverse complement strand
GTGACGATGTGCCTGGATATCGTTGACGATGCGGTCTGGAAACCGTACGGCGGGTTTTCGACTTCGATCACCGTGGATGAGGATTTCACCTACCTGCTGCCGGAGGGCATGCCTTCCGAAACAGCGGCGGTGCTCATGTGCGCCGGGGTTTCTGTCTATCAGCCCCTTTGGGAACATTCGGTGACTGCTCCGTTGAAGCTGGGTGTGATTGGCATGGGCGGACTGGGGCATCTTGCCATTCAGTTCGCCCGGGCATTCAACTACGAAGTCACAGCGATCTCTTCCTCGCCGAACAAGGAGGCGGAAGCGCTGGCTTTGGGCGCGGATCATTTCATACTGGCAAGCGATCGGGATGCGCTGCGAGCGGCGGAGTATGCATTTGACCTGCTGCTGTGCACGTCACACGGCGGGGTGGATTGGGTGCGCATGATGGAAACCCTCAAGAAGAGAGGAAAGCTCATTCTGGTCGGTTTTGCAGAGATGTCTTTCAAACCGGTCGATCTGGTGGCGCATGAACTGTCGATCAGCGGATCTTTTCTGGGCACACCGCCGGTGATGCGGGAAATGCTTTCGTTCGCGCAGACGCACAACATTCGACCGATGGTGGAATTGATGCCCATGACGCAAATCAATGCAGCGATCGAACGGCTGAAGACGAATCAGGCGCGCTACCGCATTGTCCTTGTGAATGAATAAGGGTGTATGTTGGGGGCATTTTGAAGCAAAGTGCAGCAGATTTTTCTTAAGCCAGCCATTGTTTGCAGATGGTTCGCTTCAGCGTGCTCGTCTGTACGCTGAAACGAAATATTGTCCTGCCTGCCTATCTGACTCCATGAGTGGACTTTTGGAGGCTGCGGTAAAATTCAGTTCGCCGCGAATCTGGACCAATCACCGGAGAACGCATTCATGATCGAAAATGAAGCACATCTAACTCTATGAAAAAAGATCAATCCTTTCTGCCTGTATTTTTCAGCCTGGCTGCTTTGTACCTGTTTCGCCGCTGGGGTCAACGCTGGGGAGCCACTGACACAGAAGTGGATCAATCATTGCCAGCAGATGAACTGGTTCCCCACCCCATGGTGGAAACGACCCATGCGATTACCATCCGAACCCGCCCCGAACGTGTCTGGCAATGGATTGTTCAAATGGGTTACTATCGTGGAGGGTGGTACACCGACACTGAGTGGTGGGATTACCTGCCTGACCGGTATTTTCGCCTTCTCGTTCGTGAAGAGACCCGGCAGTCGGGATATCATCATCGGGATGAACCCAGTGCCAGCCGGATCCTCCCTGAATATCAGGACCTGAAAGTCGGGGATGTCATTCTGGATGGTCCGCCCGGGACGACTTTTTTTACGGTTGCTGCGCTTGAGACCAACCGTTTGCTCGCCCTCTATTCAACCACACATCCCTGCTATCTTTTTCCAAGGTCGATTCGCGAAAATCCAAAACTGGGTATCGCTGGCGAATTTTGCTGGAATTTTATTCTCCAGGAAATTGACGACGGTCACACCCGACTGATTTTACGAACCCGATTGAATGTCCAGCCAATGTTGTTCCGGGTTTTCGCGGATGCCTTCTTACCCATGGTGGATTGGGCACTGGCGCGAAAAATGTTAACCGGGATCAAGAAAAGAGCAGAGCAGGTCGATCCATAAATGGGTGTCAATTTCGCCGGGCAGCAACCGGGCACGTCCTTCGGCAGGAAATTAAGGGTTCAGTTCGGTATAATAGAACCACGTTCGCATCATCGATACAGACCATTGACTGACGATACACTAAAGGAGTTCCCCTCATGCGTGAGCCATCGTTTGGCGTTATTTTTCACCCGCAGTTTCCGCCGGAAACGCTGGCGGACTACGCCCGCCGGGCTGAATCAGCCGGTTTCGATGAATTGTGGCTCTGGGACGACTGCTTTTTGCCCGGAGCGTTTACCTCTGCCGCCATCGCACTGTCTGCCACGCAAAAGCTGAAGGTTGGGATTGGTCTGCTGCCTGCGACCGTTTACAACCCGCTGTTTGCGGCGATGGAAATCACCACGCTGGCGCGGGCGTTTCCGAACCGCTTCATGCCGGGCTTCGGTCACGGTGTGGGGTTCTGGATGAAACAGATCGGCGCGGCGCCGAAATCGACGCTGAAATCGCTGAGCGAAACGGTCACCGCGGTGCGCCAGCTTCTCAGCGGCGAAATGGTCACCATGAACGGTGAGCAGGTGAAGCTGGATCAGGTGCAGATGCACCGTACGCCCGAGGTGATTCCCCCCATCTTTGTCGGCGGCATGCGGGAGAAATCTCTGCGGCTGGCGGGGCGCGTGGGCGACGGCACCATCCTCACCGACATGTCTTCGCCGGCTTATGTGCGCTGGGCGTGGGAACAGATCCGTGCAGGAATGGCGGAATCAGGTCGAAGCCGCCAGCATGTGGTGGTCTATGTGGATGTGAAGGTGAATCCCGACGGGGCGGCGGCGCGTGCGGCGGTACGCCGGACGCTCGCGGAGAGGCTGCCCTGTGTCGACGCACAGGTGAATGCGCTGGAAATTGGCGCGGAGGTGGAGGCGCTCATCCAGACGCACGGAGCGGAAGGGCTTGCCGAAGCCATGCCAGACGCCTGGGTGGATGAATTCGCCGCCGCAGGAACCCCCGAGCAGGTGGCGGACGCCATTCGGCGGTTGGCGGACGCGGGCGCGGACACGATCGTGTTCCAGCCGCTTAACGGCGATCCCGCCTGCCTGGACGACTATATCCGGTACCTGATGCCGTTGTTGAAATCGTCCATGCATTGAAGACGTTGGAGAAAATCCATGCCGCAGACGAACGTCAGCCTTTATGATCAATGCCCGACCTACGAATCGGAGCGCTTTCTGTACCGGTTGGTTCAACCGGAGGATGCGCAGGATTTGCTGGAATGTTATGCCGACCCTGAATCCGCCAAAATTTTCAACAGCGACAACTGCACCAGCAACTTCATCTATCACACGCGCGATG
>JBDKTF010000236.1:0-2706 GCA_039680295.1 Anaerolineaceae bacterium | reverse complement strand
CGGCGGTCCTGCGGGACCAGACCCCCGATCACCTGCTGCTGCTGGCGTGCCGCGGACCGGCGTTCTGCCAGCGCGAATACCGTTCCTCCTCCTGCCGGATGTTCCCATTCTTCCCTTACATCACGTCAGATGACCGCTTCATCGGACTGGCATACGAATGGGACTTTGAGCCGGTGTGCTGGGTCATCAGCCACCTCGACGCCGTGACCGACCGCTACCGTGAGGAGTTTGTGCGCGCATACGACGATCTCTTCGCCGTGTGGCAGGAGGAATTCTATAACTTTGCCGACATCTCTGCCGAGATGCGCGACCAGTTCGCCGCCGCCCACCGCCGCATCCCGCTGCTGCACCGCAGCGGCGGCTGCCGTCTGATCAGCCCTGCGAGCGAGCGTATGGTTTGCACCGACCCCGCATCGCTGCGGCGGTTCGGTCCCTACCGTTAAAGCCATCCCCACCCAATTTTTCATTGATCCATGGGATTTGGATGATCCGTATGGTATAGTAGTGTCCTTTCATAAGGATGGCTGCAATGATTAACCTCAAGAAAATATATCGCGAATTTCCGCGCAGATTCTGGATTGTGGTGGGCGTCTCCTTTATCGATCGGGTTGGCGGTACGCTGCTTTTCCCATTTTTCTCGCTCTATATCACCCAGAAATTCAACGTTGGCATGACCCAGGCGGGCATCATCCTGGGCATGTTTTCCATTTTTGGCTTGTTCGGCGAAATGATCGGCGGCGCGCTGACCGATAAATTCGGACGGCGCAAGCTCATCATCTTCGGGCTGGTTTTCAGCGCCATCACCACCCTGTCCATCGGATTGGTCAACCGCTTTGCCATGCTTTACCCGCTGGCGGTGCTGGTGGGGCTGCTGTCGGACATCGGCGGACCCGCCAATTCTGCCATGATCGCCGACATTCTGCCGGAAAAACAGCGCCAGGAAGGCTTCGGCGTCTTGCGCGTGGTGGGGAACATGGCGTGGATCATCGGACCCACCATTGGTGGGTTTGTGGCGAACCGCAATTTCTTCGCGCTGTTTGTCATCGATTCCGTCGTGAGCTGCGTGGTGGCTTTGCTGTTTTACTTCCTCGTTGCCGAAACCAAACCCGAAACGGCAGTGGAAGCGGAACACGAATCCATCCTGAAATCCTTCAAGGGATACGGGCAGGTGTTCAAAGACCGACCTTTTGTGGGTTTTCTGCTCGCCGGGATTCTGATGGGCTGCGTTTACCAGCAGATGTACAACTCGCTTTCGGTGTATCTGCGCGACGTTCACAACATCAACCCCCAGGGATACGGCTTTCTGATGACGGTCAGCGCGATCACGGTCATTCTCTTCCAGTTCTCGGTGACGCGCGTGATCAAGCACCGCCCGCCGTTCCTGATGATGGCGCTGGGCACCCTCTTTTATATGGTCGGCTTCAGCCTGTTCGGTGTGGTCAGTGCATACTGGATGTTTGCCGCCGCCATTGTGGTCATCACCATCGGGGAGATGCTGGTCATGCCCACATCGCAAGCGCTGGCATCGGACTTCGCCCCGGTGGAGATGCGCGGGCGCTATATGGCGGTCTTCAGCCTGATCTGGATGATCCCTGCCACCGTGGCTCCCAGCGCAGCGGGTGTGATTCTGGACAATTTCAATCCCAACCTGTTGTGGTATCTGGGTGGAATTCTGTGCGGGGTCTCGGCGCTGGCGTTCTTCGCGCTGCACGCGCGCCTGGGCAAGCAGGAACGCTTTGCCCCCGCTGAAGCTGAAACCGAACCGGCTGCTGATTAACCGTCAAATCGCCACAAAAGGATGCCCAGGCGCAGCAATTTGCGCCGGGTATCCACCGTGTACTCCTCCGCCGCCAGCTGCCTTGCACTGGCGGCGAACCATTGCCGCAGCCCAAAGGCTTTATGGGCAATTGTCTGCCGTGAAGCCGCCTTCCAGGCTTCCATGAATTCGTAGATGGTCTCGCCCGCTTCCATGCGGTGAATGTAGTTTTTCGGCAGCACCGGCTGAAAAATGCCCGGTTCGAATCCCCCGTGAAAATTGGTTCCGAACACCAGCCCTTCCATGCGCAGCGCAGCATCCGCCCCCTTGCGCAGCAGATTTGCCACCCACACGCGCCCGCTGGGGTTGGACGTGCCCTCGATGATCAACCCGCCCGGCATGAGCGATGCGCCCATCATGGCGTGCGATTCTGCCACCTCTGATTCGGCGTACTGGCGCAGCACATTGAAAGCGCGGATGAGCCGCACGGTTTCGCCCGTTTCCAGCGGCACGTTGAAGCCGCCCAACCGGAACAGGGTGTTTTCGTCGGCGTAGGGCAGCGCGGCGGCGATGCGCGCCGGATCGATTTCCACCCCCAGCACGTCCAGGTGGGGGTTGAGGGCGCGGAAACGCTCGGCGGATTCCAGCGTGGTGAACGCCTCGGCGCCGTAACCCAGGTCCACGAAGAAAGCGCGCCGCGCATCCGGGGCGGCGCAGGTGAGCAGCTCGCGGGCGTAGAGCAGCGTGAAGATATCCACACGGCGCAGGCGGTTGCGGGCGGTCTTTCCGCGGGTGATCTGTCCGACCGGACGGTCGGGACGGCGGGAGGGATTCGGCATGACTGAATTTTACCAAAAGGTTGAGTAGAAAGTAAAACGCGAAGAACGAAAATAATCTCAGGAGCCAACGGCTGTTCGCCTCATGCAAAAGATTGCCCCGGTCCATTAATG
>JBDKTF010000361.1:0-9269 GCA_039680295.1 Anaerolineaceae bacterium | reverse complement strand
GAGCGGTCTTCCTCGCTGAAAGAAGCCGCGCTGCGCTGTCCAACCAACAGAATGGCGGAAGGTGTTTCGCTATCCATCAACGGCAGGCAGATGAAGCTGCGCGCCTCAAGGAAATGCAGCAAGGGGCTGGTGTTCCATTCCGGTTGTTTTTCCAGGTCGGGTTCGATCAGAATCTCGTTTTCCAGCAGACTCTGGCGCAAGGGGTTGCGCTGCCCCAGCAGGGCTTCGGCGGGTGTGCCGGTGGGGATGCGCCCCAGTGTTTTGATCAGCCGCGGACCGGTGGGCGTCTTGACAGCCAGCACAGCCGCATCCAGATCAAGGCGGGTAATCATCTCGCGCGCCAATACGGTGAGCGCGTCATCCCGGGTAGTTTGCTGGCTGGCAAGCTCTGCCACTTCCTGACCATCGCGGATACGCTGGAACTGGCGGGAAAGGCGGTGCAGGGTCAGGGTTTGTTCCAGATCTTTATGCAGCAGGGTGGGCAGGGTGGTCTGGCTGGTTCTGGCGGATTCGTTGGCGCGCCGGGCGTCGACGCGGGCGGTTTCCAGCTCGTTTGCCAGCGCTTCCATACGGTGGCGATTTTCCAACAAGATGGTAGCCTGAACCCCAAAAATCTCCAGCGCATCAAAGGTCGGGCGGTCGGGTCGGCGGTGGTCGGTGGGGGCATCCACGCTGATCAGCCCCAGCGGTTCTCCGGCGGTGTCCAATAGAGGCAGCAGTAGCATATCATTCGGGTCCCAGGCATCGGTCACGCTCTCGTCGCGGGCGGATAACACCGTCACCGTATGCGCATCTGTGGGTTCCGCGGGATTCTGGTCTGCAGGAATGAAATAGGATCGGCTGTAGCGATATTTCGAATTCAGGAAGGATTGCAGCGACTGCCACGGTTGAGTGCGCGATTGTAATTCTTCCCAGGCTTCGGGCATCAGCCCTACGCCAACCCGCCGATGCAGAATATGCTGTTCATCGGTAACACTGATCAAAATCGTCTGGAAGGGAGTGGTTTCCTGAATGCCGAGGGCAATGGCAGTGAGCGATTCTTCCAGCGGCTGGTCGGGGTGCAGCGAATGGGTGGTTTCAAAGAGGTGCGCCAGGGTTTCCACCCGGCGGTTGAGCAGTTCGCTGCGGCTGACCTGTTCCTGATATTGGATGGCATTCCCCAGGACCACGGCTGCCTGAACGGCAAGGGTCTGGGTGAAATCCAACGCAGAAGCATCGAAGCGGTTGGCGCTGCGGGCGTGCAGATCGATGAGACCAGCCAGACGCCCCTGATAAACCACGGGTACGACCAGCTCTGACTGAATGTCGTCGTGAGGCGGAAGGAATGCGCTTTGAGAATAGTCTTCCACTGTGAGCGAAGAATTTTGCGCAATGACCGCCTGTTCCAGTTGGGTTCGTTCGGCGGCGGGGGAATCTCCGGTTGAGAAGGCGATATGCTGGAGATCTGTTTCCTTCTGATTGAGGTCAAAAAGCACGATCGAACCGCAGTCGGCATGTGTGGTGCGCAGGGCTTCGTCGTAGATGATTTGCAGCAGATAATGCAGGTCAAGCGATGTGCTCAACTCACGGCTGATGCGGGTGAGCGAGGTGAGCTGATCCAGCCGTTGGCGCAGACTTTCGTCTGTGTTTTCAGAAAGCCATGTCCGCTCCACAACGCCTGCCAGTTGACCGGCGGCGGTCGCCAGCATCTGTAAATCGGAATGGTCAAAACCTTCTGCGGTGTGGCTTCCCAGCCACAATTCACCCACGCCCTGGTCGCGTACCACCAGCGGCGCCGCGATCGCTGAATTCATGGATAATGTGCTGATCCACTTCTTATAGATCGGAAGCAGGGTTCTGTCTTCTCCGGTCTGTCTGCTTTCCAGGGTATGCTGGCTGCCTGTGATGGTAAAGTGGAATTGAGGATCAGCGATTCCCAGGCGCAGGGGCTCTTCGAGATCAGAAATTTGTGCGCCGAAAATCGAACGGGTGTGCAGAACCAGTTCGCCCCGGTTTTCGTCCAGCAAAAAAGCCACTGCCGTCTGGGCGTGGAGCAGTTGCGCCAGTTCCTGCAGTGAGTATTGCAAAATCTCGTCCAGCGTGGCGCTGGAGCTGGCTAAACTTGCCAACCGGCGCAGCGCCTCGGCGCGGTGGGCGCGTTGGCGGGATTGCTGTACCAGGGTGGCGTTCTCGATCACCGGCGCTGCCTGAGTGGCAATGATCAACAGCAGATGCAGTTCGTCTTGCGTGAAAACAACGCTGCCGCCGCGGTGATTGGATGCCTGCACATATCCCAGAATGCGTCCGCCCGAGGTGAGGGGAACGAGAACCGAGTCGCGCAGACTGGCGGCGTGGGCGTAACCGATCAGCCCCAATGTCTCCCAAAGAGAGTCTTCGGCAGCGTTTTCGGTCATCAGCAGATCCTGATCGAGCAAAATCTGTTCGGCAGGACTGCCTGGCTGGATGTTTGTGCGGTAAATGGATACAAAGGGGGCGGGCATTCCCTGGAAGGGCGGCTGGGCTTCGAGCATGTGGGTGTTTTCGTTGTAAAGCAAAAAGCCCATAATTTCCACGTCCAGCAGTGGCGCAATACTCTGCACCAGACGGTTGAACAGATCGGCGGTGTCGCGCACCGACCCGAATGCCTGCGAAAGCTGCGCCAGCCCCGTAAGTTCTGCAGAGCGGTGCTTTTCAGCCCGATAGAGCAGGGCATTATGCACGCCGATGGCTGCCTGCCCTGAAAGCAGTTCCAGGCTGCGGACATCCTGTTCGTGAAACGCGCCGGGTTTCAGTGAACCCAATTCCAGGGTGCCCACAAATTCCTTGCCAACCACCAGCGGAACGCCCACGTAAGATTTGATCGGGAGCGCAACATAGGGGTGCAAATCGGTGCGGGCATCGACTTCGGGAATGACCAGAGGCAGATGCTCGCGAATGAGGTACCCAGAAAAACCGTCATCCACATGGTAGCGATCGAGCGCCATTTGCAGCGTGCGGTCAACGCCCGGCAAGCCGACAAAACGGTAGGGAATGAGGTATTGGTTGGCGTCATCCCAGACGGTAATTTCCATGAAGTCGGCGGGAATGAGCTTTTCGACATTTTGCAGAATGGCTTGCAGAGTGGTTTCCAGGTCCAGGCTGACAGCCATGTCCTGGGTCAACTGGGTGAAAAACTGCAGCGTTTGCGCCGAAACGCCGCTTTCACCCGCCGCCAGGTTGGAGGTAAATTCGGGGAAATGGAGTGAAACCAGTACGGCGGGTTCGTTCCCGCCGGGCAGTGCGTACGAAGTTGCCTGCACAAGACGCCCCCCCAGTGAAAACTGGGTGGCGCCTTCAGCGGCAAAAGCGCTCATCAGATTTTGGACGGGATGAACGCGCAGCAGCAGTCGTTCGAGATTGGGCGTTTCATCGGGCTGCAAGCCAAACGCCTGACGGGCGCGCTCGTTGATGGAGAGGATGCGTCCCCCGCGTTGAACCACCACCACCGCTTCGTTGTGTCTGGAGATGTCTGCCGGTAAAACGGGTTGGCTCCCATCAGACGCGCTCGGACGCATCCGTAAAACCCAGGATAATAGGAGGCGGGTGATCACAACCAGGACTGCACCCGTCAGAATCAGCAAAATTCCCAGGCTCAACCCATCAAGCGGCTTCATTCAGATTTATGCCCGCCCGTCCTGTGAAGCTGCCGCATCCTGGCGGCGCGCTTCGGCTGCCATCTCTGTAATTTCGCGAATGTCAGAAAAATAATTAAGTGTCGGAGAGACCATTCCGATCGCCAGGGTCATCATGGGAATATTTTCATTCTTGCCATCGCTGGTTGTTTTGACGAAGTAGCCCTGTTGGCGATCGATGAAGTTGTAATGGGTCAGCACTTCTTCGGCGAAGCGGCTCTTCAACCGCTCGCGGATGGCAGGCGCAGATCCTTCACCAGTGATGATAATGAAATTATCCCCCCCTGTGCTGCCGATAAAGTCGGTCGGCGTGCCCAGTTCGTCCAATACCTCACCCAGCAGCATGGCAGTGAAGCGCAGCACGTCGTTGGCGGCGATGAAACCGTACACATCCTTGAACGGCTCAAAATTACAGGGGCGAACATCCAGGAGTGCCCAATTCTGCTGGCGAATGATGCGGCGAAGCTGGTCTTCGATCAGACGCCCGGCAGGCAGACCGGTCAAGGGATCGGTGAGGCTTTCGCGTTCGGCGCGGGCAATGGCGTTTTGCACGCGCAGTTTCAGTTCTTCAATGTCAAAGGGTTTGGTGATGTAATCGTCTGCGCCCAATTCAAGACCTTGCAGCTTGTCGCTGCGCTCGTCTTTTTGGGTCAGGAAAATCACAGGAATGTGGCTGGTGCGCGTATTGGTGCGCAATTGACGGCAAACTTCGTACCCGTCAATATCGGGCAGCATGATATCCAGCACGATGAGATGCGGCATTACCTGACGGGTCTTTTCGAGGGCATCGCCACCGCGGGGCGCCACGTCCACGTCGTAGCCCTGCCCGGAAAAGTAAATGCGCAGCATATTGGAAATATCGTAATCGTCCTCAACGATCAAAAGACGGGCTTTACCCATAGAAACCTCCCTGGATGATATGTGAGTAATGGGCGGTCATCGATTCGATTGATAAGCGCATAAAAATAGCGGTGAACCTCAATGAAGCCACCTGTATAATTTTACACCGAATCTATTTTTCAACAGAGTGCAAGAGAATAGAGATCTTTTTTTGCAAAGGTTCTGTAAAGTTGATCTGGATGCCACAGACACAAAAAAGCGCCCCAGAGGCTGGCTCGGGGCACTTATATTCAATTGTGATCGGTGCTTATTGGATGGGTTCCTCGACCGGGATCATTCCTTCCAGAACCATTTCAAGTGCCATGGTATGACAGCAGCGCCCGCGGGACTTAAAAAAACTGCAATCACATTTCCATTCACCATCGGCGTATGAGACCGCGTGGGAGTTATTCTCTCCATCCACCGTAACCGTGAACGCATTAAAGTGGATGCGATTGCGTTCCTTGGCGTAGCGCTTGGCTTTTTCGAGTTTACCGATCATGCCACTATCCATGGTACATCTCCTTTAGGTTTTTGGTTATACGTGCAAAAAACGGCATGCGTCCGCAAGACGGCATGCCGTTAGTAGCAAAAGCGAATATGTTCAGCGAAAACTCGCATACTCGTTTGAAAATCTCCTTGTAAAAGAGTATAACCACTCCAGAAATAAAAGTCAATCCATCGAAGGGATGACGTAGGTGAATCGTAAGGTACCGGGAAAAGGGCCTTTTTATGGATGAGAATTAGTTAAGAAAATTGTAATTTTGCATTTTATTTCTTGACATCGATTCAGTCTATGCTAAAATATGAGCGTACAAGAGATTGGATGCCCCCCTCATCCAATCTCTTGTCATTTTTCTGCCACTTTCACGAATAATGTAAACGTTTTTCGCGGTTCGGCATCCCCCTCTTTCAAGTAAATCAATTGCAAACCGGCTTCGCCAGCTTTCGTCGCTTTAAAGCGCAGTTGGATCTGGTCGCCGGTTTCGCTCTGAACCTGAACCGGTTTACCCTTCGGTTGAATCACCTCCGAATCGAGTGTGCCGATTTGCCAGTATTCTTCGGCATCTTTGTCCATCGGCAGGTAAACATCAAATGTGTCGCCTTTGACCAGATTGACCACGGCGCCGTCATCGTCTGCGGTGTAGCTGCCGGCGGTGGGCGGCGTATCGCTGATGGACGCGCCGCAGGCGGAGAGGACGAACGCCGCGAGGAGAAACCAGGGGAGGATGGAAGAGATTCTTTTCATGCAGAGATTCTATCGAAATTGCCGTCTTAACGCAACTTCTGGATCGATTGTTCGTAGATTTAATCAGAGCATGGGATTGCAGACAAATCAGGTTTGTCTGGCAAAGGGAAAGATCTTCAGTGAAAGGAAAAACTCATGAATGGATTTGCGTTTCCGCTACTGGTTATTTCTGGCTTAATCCTTTGCGGTTGCAGCTTCAACGCAACCGACTTTACTTCCAGGGTCATTCGCGGTTCGGGGAAAGAAGCCAGCGAATCCCGAAACATCTCAGATTTTGACAGCATTGCCCTGAACATTATCGGTGACATCACCCTTGAACAGGGCAGCGAAGAAGGCATTACGATCACCGCCGACGATAATGTGCTGCCCGAAATCAAAACGGAGGTCAGGCAGCATCGCCTGATCATCGAAACCGTCCATCTGAACACATCATTCAGAGACACGCTGCCCATCCGCTACACCATCCGGGTGAAAGATCTTCGCGCGGTCACCATTAACGGTCTGGGAAGTGTGACGGCAGCGAAAATTCAGACCGAGAGATTGAACCTGACCATTGCCGGAAAAGGTAATATTTCGGTGGATACGTTGGAGACCCCCAATCTGACCGTTACCATTCCTGGAGACGGAGAAATTTCGGCGAAAGGCTCGGCTGAAACCCAGGAATATTCAATCGATGGGAAGGGGACATTGAATGTGGGCGATCTGCAGGGTGAGCGGGTCAGTTTGCAAATCAACGGTGCTGGCAGCGGAACCCTTTGGGCGGAAGAGTCTTTCCATGTCATCATTAATGGGATGGGCAATCTGTCATATTATGGTGACGCCAGCCTGACTCAGACGATTCACGGGATGGGGAGCATTAAACAGCTTGGCGCGCATTGACCTTCCGGGTTGAAGTGAAATGGTTAAAACAAGACGGGTGCTCCATACGGGGCACCCGCCGTTCTTTTTAATTTGTGATGGATCAGCCCGGACGGTTTTTGATCAGTGTGAGAACGTTGCCGTGTTCGGCGGAAAACTCGAAACTCACTTTGTCCATCACCCGGTGGATGGTATACAGCCCCAACCCGCCGGTCGTGATTTTTTCCAGTGGAATGGAGAAATTGGGTTCTGGGACGATATTGGGGTTGAAAGGCTCCCCCCAATCGCGCAGGACGATCTCCAGAACATCGGGTCTGACGTGATACGTCACCGAAATTTCTCCCCGATCTTCTCCCCCGTAGGCGTGCTCGATGATGTTGGAACAGGCTTCATCCACCGCGAGTTCCACCGCATAGCGAGTGGAAGCGTCGAAACCGGCTTCCATCGCTGCCTGTCGAATGCAGGCGGCGATATTGGCGAGGCTCTCGAAACGACCGGGGAAAAGCAGTGTGGTCATGGCATCCTCACCAGACAGCCTCTGCTTCGCACAACTGGTCGTATTGATGGAACAGCGGCGCGATGCCGATCAGGTTCATCGATTCACGGATGGGTTCCTGCAAACCGACCAGCAGAATTTCACCGCGCTCACTCTGCTTGCAGGCTTTTTGGGCTTTGATCAGTACCCACCAACCCGCGCTGGAGACGAAATCGATCTGGCTCATATCGAAAATGATGCGGCAATGGTCGCTGTCAATGAGCTGCCTGAGGGTGTCATCCAGATCGGGCGCAGTGAGATGGTCGATGCGCGCATCCGTGGAAATTATTGTGTATTTATCCGTCGTTTTTACGTCCATAGAAGGACCTCATTCCCGGTGCTCGATTAAGAAAGCATTATAGCATATCTCAATTGCGGGCTGCCAACCGCTCGCACACGATCACCCAAGGCAGGTACGGCTCACCCCGGCGGTGAGATGAATATCTCCTGTGCCCCGTTTCATCAGGACCGATAATCAGCGCTTTTCCAGCGTTATCCAAACAGCATTTCAGCCAGTGTGTCTATTTCGGGCAGACGGGCTTCTTCAATCTTGCCGGAATCTGCCAGTTGGGTCACTTCGGGATGAATGGGTAATTTTGCCAGCAGCGGGGCATTGGCAGAACTGGCGATTTCATCTGAATGTCCGGGTCCGAAGATTTCGTGGCGTTTGCCGGTATCCGGGCATTCAAAATAACTCATGTTTTCAATGATGCCCAGGATGGGCACATTCATGTGTTGGAGCATGTGCATTCCCTTGCGCACTACCATGCTCGCCAGCTCCTGGGGTGTGGTGATCAGCAGTGCGCCATTCAGCGGCAGGGTATTGATGGTGGTCAGTGCGGCGTCAGAGGTGCCGGGTGGCATATCCACCAGCAGCACATCCAGCTTGCCCCAGATGACGTCCGTCCAGAACTGTTTGATGGCGCCCGAAATCATCGGTCCGCGCCAGAGGACGGGGGTGTCTTCGTCCGGCAGCAGCAGGTTGACCGACATCACTTTCATTCCGCTGGGGGTAATGGCTGGCAGAATGCCCAACTCGCTGCCCGCCGCACCGCCGGATGGCAGACCAAACAAACGCGGAATGCTTGGACCGGTCACGTCAGCGTCCAGAATGCCCACTTTTTTCCCGCGGCGCAGGGCTGCGCATCCCAACAGCGCAGTGAGCGAAGATTTTCCCACCCCGCCTTTGCCGCTCATCACTGCGACCACCCGATCGATCCGATTCATCTGCGCCAGCTTGAATCCCGATTGAGATTTGGAGGCGAAGGTGGCGTTGCGCTGTTCTTCGGTCATGGCGGCGAACCCGACTTCCGCGGCGGTGACGCCCGGTACAGCCAGCAGCGCCGCGCGGGCATTGTCTGCCATCTGATTGCGCAGCGGGCAGCCGCCTACCGTGAGCAGCAGGGTGAAAGCGGCTTTTCCGGCATCATCGATGGTTAACCCCTGAACCATGCCCAGATCCACAATATCGCGCCCCAGTTCGGGGTCTTTGACCTGGCGCAGCGCGTCCATTAATTCGGTTTGAGTCGGCATAAACACTCCTTGACGTTCCTGATGGTTCAATTGTAATCGATGAACCACGTTCCGGGGCTGCGCGCAGATGAAATTTCCGGTCACCTCTTGACAGGGGAATGAATCGGCGTATACTCAAACAAGTTTGTAACGCAAACTTGTTTTTGAATGAGGAGATTATGAAGGACCCGATTCAGGATACGATTCAGCGCACGCAGCGCTACTGGTATGCCGATGGTGCAAATGAGATCGGCTCAGGGCTGGTCATTCTGCTGTTGGCGTTTTCCTTTAAACTGCTCGATTGGGCTGACCCGGATGGGCGCATTGGCTGGGTGGTTGGCATTCTGCAGCCAGTCGTCATTCTGGTGGGTTCCTGGGTGACCAGCCGTCTGGTGCGCACTTTTAATGAACATGTGACTTATCCGCGCACTGGCTACATCTCTTACCCGCGGAAGCCGTGGAAACGCCGTTTGACATTGGCGCTGATCGGCGGAGGAACGGCGGCATTGCTGGCGGCAGTTCTCGCGATCGTCACAGATCGTCTGGGCGAGGATATTCTGCCGATCATCAGCGGCGCGGCGATCGC
>JBDKTF010000325.1:0-2607 GCA_039680295.1 Anaerolineaceae bacterium | reverse complement strand
GGACGCGGTGTTTCTTACTGCGCCACCTGCGACGGCTGGTTCTTCAAGGGGAAGAAAGTGGTTGTTGTCGGCGGTGGTGACAGCGCGCTGGAAGAAGGCATCTTCCTCACCCGCTTTGCTGAGACGGTCACCATCATTCACCGCCGGAACACGCTGCGAGCAGGCGCCGTTTTGCAGAAACGCGCCATCGAAAACCCGAAAATCCAGTTTGTTCTGGACAGCGTGGTGACAGAAATTACCGGTAAAGACGCGGTGGAAGCTGTTCAATTACGCAATCTCAAAACCGGGGAAGAAAGATCCCTGCCCACCGATGGCATCTTCGTTTTCATCGGGCACAAACCCAACACAGAGCTGTTCGTTGGGAAGCTGGACCTGGATGAAAAAGGCTACATTCGCACCAATATGCTCATGGAAACCAGCGTTCCGGGGGTGTTTACCGCCGGAGAGGTAGCCGATCCTCACTACCGTCAGGTGATCACCTCTGCCGGGATGGGCGCCGCTGCCGCCATTCAAGCCGGTCGCTATCTGGAATCACAGAAGAACTGACCTGTTATGGATGAAAAAAAATGGATCCTCTTTCGAGGACCCATTTTGATTCTGTGGTTGGTGTTTCGCCTTACGGTGTGGGTGTGGCTGCCGAAGCCGCGCCGCCGCCAACCCATACGAACACACGCTGTGCGCTGACCGCGCCCGCCGGTGTCCAGATGGGATCTCCCTCTTTGTCCGTGCCGGTTTGACGCACGGGCAGAATGGTCCAGCGCATCACATGCGCCTGGGTGTCTGTCGGGCGGAAAGCGTTCGGAACGATATACTTGGTATCCGTCACATATTCCACCAGTTTGCGTCCCTGCCCTTCGGTCACATCTTCCACGGTCACGGCATAGGCTTCGTTTTCGCGCAGCGCGCCGACCGATGCCCATTGCAGAGTGATGACCTGATCGCCGCTGGTGTAAATGGCGCCATCCGCCGGTAACAGCAGGTTGGGCGCCAGATACGGCGGCGGAGGCGTGGGGGTAGGCGTGGGACCCGCTGTTGGATTGCGTTTGCACAGCGGGATGATGATGGACATGCCTTCGAACACACTGTCGCTGGTCATGCCGTTGTATTCTTTGATAGAGGTCATGCTGACGTTGTAATTCGCTGCGATCGAGCTGATCGTATCCCCGGCAGCACCCGTATAAGGCACCTTGTCACAGGAGGCTTCCGTGGATTCCTGTGCGCTGAGTGTACCGGTCGGCTGCGGAGACGCGGTCGGCGTGGGTTGCGGGATTAACAATTTCTGTCCGACCACCAGGGTATTGCATGACGCGGGCAGGTTGTTCTGCGTGACAATGCTCAGAACCGAGACGTTGAAAGCGCCTGCGATGGATGCGCAGGTATCGCCCGAAGCAACCGTGTAATCAATCGGCTGCAGCGGGGTGGGAGAAGCTTCCAGTGTGGGGGTCGGAGTGATGGTGGGCGTCATCGTGATGGTGGGCGTCATCGTAATGGTGGGGGTGGCTGTCGCCTTGACGACTTTCCCCGTGCTGTTCAGGATGAAAAAGACCAGCAAAGCGCCGATGACGATGAACAGCGCCAACAGTCCGAGCGCCGACGGAAGCGACAGTTTGATCTCCGGCATGCGCGTTCCTTGAACGGGCTTCACGGGTTTCGCGGGTTTCCCCGGTGCCGCTTTGCCGAACACGGTGCCGCAGACCATGCAGCGGGTGGCAGTCTCGCTCAGACGCGTCCCGCAGGTTGGACAGATTTTGGTTGGGGTTGAATTAGATTCAGGACTCATAGGCTTTCACTATGGGCTGATTATACCAGCTTTTGAATGGGTTATTTTTTCTTGTCAAGAGGCGCTGCGATACCACAACGGGATATCATGCCACAAAGTGGTATCATGCCACAAAGTGGTATCATGCTACTTCGTGGTATCATAACACAGAAATATGATGAATTACAGTCTTTACATTCATATCCCATTTTGCCGACAGCGCTGCGCGTATTGCGACTTCAATACCTATGCCGGGCAGGAAGACCTGATCCCGGCGTATGCAGCCGCGCTCTGCCGTGAAATGGCGCAAATCAGTGCATCTGCGCCAGAACGATTGACACTTCACACCATCTTCTTCGGCGGCGGCACCCCTTCGCTGCTTCCCCAGCCGATCTGGGAGCAGATTTTCACCCACATTCACCGTTATTTCAACGTTCTTCCAGAATCAGAAATCAGCCTCGAAGCCAACCCCGGCACAGTTTCACCCGCAAGTCTGCAAGGTCTGCGTCAGGTGGGATTTAACCGCATCAGTCTGGGAATGCAGTCTGCCCACCCCGATGAACTTCGCCTGCTCGGACGCATCCACAACCCGCTGGACGTGATCCACGCTGTGGAAGGGGCGCGAACCGCCGGTTTCGAAAACCTCAGTCTGGATCTGATGTTTGGTCTGCCGGAGCAGACCCTCGACCACTGGCGAGCCAACCTGGAATTTGCCCTGCGTCTGAGCCCGGAACATCTCTCCTGCTACAATCTGACCATTGAAGACGGCACACCTTTCATGCGCTGGTGCAACCGGGGTTTGTTCAACGAACCGGACCCCGATTTGAGCGCCGACATGTACGAGCTGG
>JBDKTF010000005.1:0-8414 GCA_039680295.1 Anaerolineaceae bacterium | reverse complement strand
AAATCCATATATACCTGTAGGGGTCGACCTGTGTGTCGACCCCTTTGTATACCATCTTCCGCTATCTGTAGGCGTCGACCTGTGTGTCGACCCCTTTACATACCATCTTCCGCTGCTATCTGTAGGGGTCAACCTGTGTGTTGACCCCTTTGTATATCATCACCCGCCATCTGTAGGGGTCGACCTGTGTGTCGACCTCTTTGCATACCATCACCTGCTAGCTGTAGGGGGCGACCTGCGTGTCGCCCCCTTTGCATACCATCACCCGCAATGTTTCAATTCTAGAGCCCTGCTTTGAAATTCTTCGCCACCTCATCCCAATTGATCACCCGCCAGAATGCCTGCACGTAATCCGCCCGGCGATTTTGATATTGAAGGTAATAGGCGTGTTCCCAAACGTCCAGCGCCAGCAGTGGGGTGTGCCCCTCTGACAGGGGGCTGTCTTGATTGGCGGTGGAATACACCTGCAGCTTGCCGCTGTGATCCGATACCAGCCATGCCCAACCGGAGCCAAACCGCGAAACGGCTGCCTGGTTGAATTTCTCCTGGAACGGCGCAAAACCGCCAAACGCATCGTGAATGGCAGCCTCCAGATCGCCATAGGGCATCTGTTTGCCGCCCGGTTTCATCAGATCCCAGTACAGGGTGTGATTGAAATGCCCGCCGCCGTTGTTCCGCACCGCGGTGCGGATGGCTTCGGGTACCGCGTTGATTCCCCGCAGCAGCGAGACAATATCCATTTTTTGCAGTTCAGGGGCGCCATCCAGCGCCTTGTTCAGATTCGCCACATACGCGGCATGGTGCTTGTCGTGGTGAATTTCCATGGTGCGCGCATCGATCACGGGTTCGAGAGCGTCATAAGCGTATGGAAGGGGTGCAAGTTCAAACATGGTTATGTTCTCCTCTCTGCCTTACGGCAGTTCAATGATGTTGATTGCGTTTGTTTTCTTACATTTACGATCTTGTTTATCATATTACTACGGGTCCGCCCTGATGTCAAACATTCTGATAAAAGATTAATACTTCACCCCCTGCCCGACCTTCAGTGATAAAAATGGAGCCGACCTGTAAGATCGGCTCCACTTAATGCAAAATTCAAACCGAGAACTTCCGGTAAATTTCTTACCCTTCCACCGGCTTGACCTTCGGCATCCAGGTGATCATCAACACCGCTGCCAGCAGCGACAGCGCCGCGCCAAACAGGAACGGCGCGGAAGGACCAAATCCCTGCCATCCGCCCACACCCGACCACAGCACACCGGCAATCAGCGATGCGGGGAAATCCAGAATACCCAGAACGGCGTTGTACGTGCCGTACGCTGTTCCGCGCAGATTTTCGGGCACCAGGTCTGCCACCATGGCTTTGGTGGTACCGTACGCCAGCCCGTAATAAAGACCATAGACAATGTACAGACCCACCACCTGCCAGCGCGCGTTTGCCAATCCAAAGCCCAGATAGATCAGTGCATATACCAGCCAGCCGCCGATGATCAGACGCTTGCGCCCGACCCGATCGGAGAGCGATCCTGCCGGACCGGATACCAGCGTATAAACCAGATTGAAAGCTGCCAGCATCAACAGAATGCCGGTCACGCTCATGCCCAGATTTTGCGCCCGCAGCACCAAAAATGCATCAGATGAGTTTCCGATGTCGAAAATGCTGACGATGACCATGAAGATCACAAACGGTTTCCCCAGCGACTTAAAGGCAAATTTGGGCATACTGGCGCCGTCTTTTATCGGCACATCTTTCGCGCCGATCGCCAGCGAAAGCACCGCCAGCACCGCCGGAATCAGGCTGATGAGCACCAGCGTGCGGAAGGTATGCAGCCCCAATGAATTCGTAACGGCGTCCGTTTTGGACTGCACCAGTTGGACCACCAGAAAGGCGATCAACAAACCCACCATCGCACCGGCGGTATCCATTGCGCGTTGAAAACCAAACGCCAGCCCCCGATTTTCCTTCTTGACCGAATCGGCTACCAGCGCGTCGCGCGGTGCTGTGCGCACGCCCTTACCCACCCGGTCTGCCCAGCGGGCGCCCGCGATCCAGCCCCAGCTTCCGGCGACATAAAAGAACGGTTTGGCGAGCGCTGAGATGGCGTACCCCGCCACAGCGATCCATTTGCGCCCCTTCAACTTATCCGAAAGCCAACCCGAAAACAGCTTCAGGATGCTGGCGGTGGCTTCCGCGATTCCTTCGATTAAGCCGATAATGTTGGTCTTCACGCCCAGGTAACTGCTCAGGAAAATGGGCAGAACATTGATCACCATCTCACTCGACACATCCATTAAAAAGCTGGTCAGACTGACCGCCCAGACATTGCGACCCAGAGAGCCCAGTTTGGATGTTTTTTCCTTTGTAATTTCTGTATCAGCCATACGGCTTTTCTCCCAAAACCAGATTTGCTTCTATTCTATTACAAAAGCAACAAGTGTTACAGACCCGAAAATAATATTCCCCTACAACAAATGGTGGATTTTTCTGGCATCTTATGCCACCCAGCCCCAACCGTAATAGAGCAGCAGCAAAATCGCCTGGCAGGCAAGCGACACCGCCATCCATGCCAGCCGCAGACCTGGCTTCTTCACCGTCAGACCCAACACGATGAACATGGGAAAAACAGACAGCGCATACCGCGACAGACTGATCACGGCGCCGCTGCTGGATAGTTTGGTCAGCGCCGAGAGCAGCGTGACCCAGCCGAAAAGAGACAGCGAGACTGGCAGCTTTTTGGTTCCCACCACCAGTGTGATGGCAGCCAGCAGCCCCAACAGCAGATCAAACGTGACGCTGAATCCATTATAGGGGGGCGGCAGGCTACCCTTTGCCAATCCCACCGCCGCGTTCACCCAGCCTTCCCACGGAAGCCCCACATATTGCTGCCATTCGCTTTGCAAAGTTTGCCATGGATAAGCTGTCCCCAATCCAAAATGCACCCACGCGGCAAAACCAGCGAACCCAATCACGGGCAGGGCGCACGCGAAACCCGTCTGGAGGATGATCTTCCAGCGCTGTTCCGGTGCTTTGCGCCATGCCATCAACCCTTCCCACGCCAGCGGCAGCGCCAGAAAGACGCCCGTGTTGCGCGTCATGGCTGCCGCAAACGCAGCGATCCCGGCGCCCCACCACTTCCCTTTCCGCGCCAGATGGATGGATAACAGCGCCAGCAGCAGGAAGAGCGCTTCGGTGTAGCCTGCGATCAAAAAGAACGCCGTCGGAAAAGCCGCGATAAACGAAACCGCGCGCCGTGCGACATCTTCGTTCCAGGTTTCAGCGCAAAAACGATAAAACAAATAAAAGAAGAGCAGGGTTGCCAGTTGGCTGATCAACAGCGCCGCCAGCATCGACTCGCCCGTAAGAACGGTGAATCCGCGGATGAGCAGCGGATAGAGGGGAGGCCAGACAGTCAGCCGCAGATCCGAACGGTAGCCTTCATCGGCGATCGCCAGATAATTGACCGTGTCCCACCGATACCAGGGCGCAAGAATGTACCGGCTGAAAACGTTTTGATCTTCCAGCCGTTCCATCGTTTCCACCGAATACAGGCTGGGCGGTCCGGCAGGTTCGGGCAGGGTCAAACTGGCAAGCAGAATCACCCCCGCCGCGACCAACCATAGGGTAATCATGCCCCACAATGCCGATTTCCATGCGCGCCGATTGACAGACATGTTCTCTCTCCTCCCATGGATGACCCGGTTTCAATGAATTACAGTTCAGTAAATTATTATACGCAAGTTTCAAAGTTGGTCATCTGTTCATGGTATACTCCCTTCACGGGTGATCCATCCCCGCGCGGTCCTTCCTCCTTCGGAAGAGTGCCCATCACCACCGCGCCATCCTACCGAAAGAGGTTATTTGGCTGAATGGATACAATCACTGATTTCCCGTATGATTTCCTTGGCGAAGTGCTCATCACTTCCGAAGAAATTGAAAAACGTGTGTCGACGCTGGGCGCTCAAATCGAGCAGGACTACCGTGATTCCGATAAATTGCTCCTGCTGGGGCTGCTGCGCGGAAGCGTCATGTTTATCACCGATCTGATGCGCAAAATTCGCCGTCCCCTGACCATGGATTTCATGTCGGTTTCCTCTTACAACGGCACCGAATCCAGCGGCTTCATTCGCATCGATTCCGACCACAAGACCAACATCAGCGGTTGGGACGTGATCCTGATCGATGACATTGTCGATTCCGGCTACACCCTCCACACCATCCGCAAACTGCTGATCGACCGCAAACCTCGCAGTCTGCGCACCTGCGCCTTACTCGACAAGGTGGAGCGCCACCGCGTGGACATTAAAATCGATTACTGCGGTTTTGAAATCCCCGATTATTTCGTGGTCGGCTATGGGCTGGATATCGATGAAAAAGGGCGCAACCTGCCCTATATTGCCTCTGTCGATTTGAATAAATATCAGAAATAGTTTTTTTGCAACCTCCTGCCGTCCGCCGCGTATATTCTATAGAAGAATAACCCGGCGGATGGTTTGTTGTCTGCCGGTAAACGGTGGAATCAATGGAGGTTCGCAATGGAATTGTTCAAGATCATTTTCGGGTTGATTGGCGGATTGTTCGGTCTCATCACCGGGTTGATCGGTGGTGTGTTCGGTCTTGTCTTCGGTGTGCTTTGCGCCGTGCTTGCGGTGCTCGGGATCATCGGGCTGCTTCTGATCCTGCCGCTGGGCTTACTCGCCCTGATTTTCTAACGACGGTGCCTCATCCTCCACACGACCGGCGGGCAATGAAAACGCCCGCCGGTCGTTGGTTAATCAATCCATCCCCTGCCAGACCCATTTCATGTTATATTAAATTGATCCTGAATATCCGTTTCGATTTTCGGACAGGAAACCGCCATGAAAGCAGAAAGAAAACGTATGTCAAAAACCATCGGAATCTTAACCGCTGGAAGTGACTGTCCCGGGCTGAACGCCGCCATCCGCGCGGTGGGAAAAGCGGCAAAAGCAGAGGGCATGAATGTCATTGGCTTCCTGGATGGATTCCAGGGATTGGTGAACGATCAGGCGCTGTCGTTGGAAGGCGAGATGCTTTCCGGCATTCTGACCAAGGGCGGCACCATTCTGGGCACCAGTCGCGAAATGCCGCACGCTTACACCGCCGAAAGCGGCGTGGTGGATCGTACCGCCGATGCCGTGGATGTGTATCACCGCCACCACCTGGACGCCCTGGTCTGTCTGGGCGGCAGGGAGACGCAGGAAAGCGCCCTGCACCTGACCCGGCAGGGTTTGAACGTCCTCACGCTGCCCAAGGGTGTGGACAACGACCTCCCCGAAACAGACGTGAGTCTGGGCTGCGACACTGCCATGGGCATTGCCGCCGAAGCCATCGACCGTCTCCATTCCACAGCGCACAGCCACCACCGCATCATCATTGTTGAGGTCACCGGTCGCACATCCGGCTGGTTGACGGTCGGCGCGGGCGTCACCGGCGGCGCAGACATCATCCTCATCCCCGAACTTCCTTACCAGTTGGAAAAAATCATCGCAGCCATCCAGCAGCGCAATCAAGCCGGCAAACATTTCAGCATCATCGCCGTCGCAGAAGGCGCCATGTCGCAGGATCAGGCAGATTTCATCTCCCGCATTCACACGATGAACGAACGGAACCGCACCGGCGAAGAACGCGAGCGGGTAAAGGAACAATTGGAACGCCTGCAAATGGATTATCGCGACAACACCTCCATGCTGGCGAACCGTCTGGAACAAACCACCGACTGGCAGACGCGCATCACCATTCTGGGATACCTGCTTCGCGGCGGCATTCCCTCCATTGGCGATCGTATTCTGGCGACCCAGTTGGGCACCGTTTGCGTGCGCTGGATCACCGAAGGCAAAAGCGGCGTCATGGTTGCCATGCAAAAAAGCGAAGTGACGCCGGTTCCGCTGGAAAAGGTCGTCGGTCAGCGCAAACCACTTTCTCTCTCTCACCCGTGGATCATCTCCGCCCGCCAGGTGGGCACCAGTTTTGGCGTTTGAGTTCATTTAACAGTGTTTTTACCTACTACCCTTCAAGAGTTAAAATCTTTCGGCTGGGATGCGCTGGACGTCATCCTCATCTCAGGCGACAGCTATATTGACAGCCCGTTCATCGGCGCCGCCGTCATTGGCAAGGTGCTGGTGAAAGCTGGCTTTCGGGTGGGGATCATCGCCCAACCCGACGTAAACTCCCCCGCCGATATCACCCGTCTGGGCGAACCGCGCCTGTTCTGGGGCGTCACTGCGGGCAGCGTCGATTCGATGGTATCGAATTACACCGCCTCCCGCAAGCGCCGTCAGCAAGACGACTACACCCCCGGCGGTGTCAATACCCGCCGCCCCGACCGCGCTACCATTGTCTATACGAATATTATCCGCCGCAAGTTCAAGAACACCCGACCCATCCTCCTGGGCGGCATCGAAGCCTCGCTGCGGCGGGTGGCGCATTACGATTATTGGTCGAACAAGGTCCGCGCGCCCCTGCTCTTTGACGCCAAAGCCGATTATCTGCTCTACGGCATGGCGGAACAATCGGTGGTGGAATTTGCCGCCGCGCTGCGGGATGGGACGGATCCCCGCGCCGTTCGCGGGCTTTGTTACATCTCGCATGAACCGCGTCCCGATTACCTTCAGCTCCCGTCCTACGAACAGGTGGCGCAGGATAAGAACGCCTTCATCGATATGTTCCACACCTTCTATCAGAACAACGATCCCCGCTCCGCCCGCGGACTTTGCCAGGCGCACGACACCCGTTTCCTGATCCAGAATCCCCCCGCCGAATACCCCACCCAGGCGGCGCTGGACAACGTGTACAGGTTGGATTTCGAGCGCGATCAGCATCCCTATTATGCCCGTCAGGGAGACGTCCGCGCGCTGGACACCATCCGATTTGCCATCAGCACCCACCGCGGCTGCTATGGCGAATGTAATTTCTGCGCCATCGCCGTTCATGAAGGGCGCACCATCCGCTGGCGCAGCTCCGAATCCGTGCTGGAAGAAGCAAAGACGCTCACGCAGCGCTCCGATTTCAAGGGCTATATTCAGGATGTGGGCGGACCCACCGCCAATATGTACGGCTTCGAATGTGCCAGAAAGGGCAAACAGGGAAGCTGCCCAGACAGACGCTGCCTGTACCCCGTAATTTGTCCGGCGCTGAAGGTGAACCACAAACCGCAGATCGACCTGCTGCGCCAGATTAGCCACCTGCCGGGTGTGAAAAAAGCCTTCGTGGCTTCCGGCATTCGTTATGATATGATCCTCGCGGATGCCCATCACGGGCGGGACTATCTGCGCGAGGTGGTGGAGCATCACGTTTCGGGGCAGATGAAGGTGGCGCCGGAGCACACCGAAAACCATGTTCTGGCGAAAATGGGCAAGCCGGATACCGATTCGCTGCTGCGTTTCAAATCCATGTTCGATGATCTTTCACGCGAAGCCGGAAAACCGCAGTTCCTGACTTATTATTTAATTGCCGCTTATCCCGGATGCCGCGAGGAAGACATGCGCCGCCTCAAGCAGTTTGCCAGCCGCAGACTAAAGATCCACCCCGAGCAGGTGCAGATCTTCACCCCCACCCCATCCACCTATGCCAGCCTGATGTATTACACCGAGATGGATCCTTGGACGCGCGAACCGCTCTTTGTCGAGAAAGATCCGGCGCGCAAAGAACGCCAGAAAGCCATCGTGGTGGATAAAACCATCTGAGAGGAATCCCATGGAACGAATCTATGTTGTCTGTGCGCCGGGGTTGGAACCCTACACCCGCCGCGAACTGCAAGCCCTGGGGATTCATCTCCCCGAAACCGACTCCGCGCCGACCGGCGCCGAAGAAAGCGGCGGGCTGGAATTCGACGGTACGTCAGAAGATCTCTACCGCGCCAATCTACACCTGCGCACTGCCAGTCGGGTGATGGTGCGTCTGGGTGAATTTAATGCCGCTGCCTTTTCAGAGCTGCGCAAAAAAGCCAGCCGTCTGCCGTGGAGCCGTTACCTGAAACCCGGTCAGGCGGTGGCGTTGCGCGTCACCTGCCACAAATCCCGTCTGTACCATTCCAGCGCCGTGGCAGAGCGCGTATTGGGCGCCATTGGCGACCAGTTGGGCGCGGTTCCACCCGTTGTGCGGTTGGAAGACGCTTTCGCCGGGTCCAATCCCACCCAATTGGTGGTGGTGCGTCTGGTCAACGACCAATGCACCATCAGCCTGGATTCTTCGGGTGAACTGCTCCACCGCCGCGGATACCGTCTGGCGGTGGCAAAAGCCCCCCTGCGCGAAACCCTGGCTGCCGGGCTGCTCATGGCATCCGGTTGGGATGGCTCCTCTCCCCTGCTCGATCCCTTCTGCGGATCAGGAACCATTGCCATCGAAGCCGCCCTGATGGCGCGCCGCATCGCTCCCGGTCTTTACCGCCGTTTCACGT
>JBDKTF010000159.1:0-2143 GCA_039680295.1 Anaerolineaceae bacterium | reverse complement strand
TGCTCACCCTGGAAAACGGCAGCATCACTGCCAGACTGCACCGCGTTGCCTATGATGTGGAACAGGCGGCAGCGGCGATTCGCACCGCGGGCTTGCCTGAATCGTTTGCCCAGATGGCGCTGCGCGGACGCAACCTGGATGATATTCAGTCAAATGCGGGGGAAAGGTTATGAGCCTGAGTTCGGAACCGCCGACATCTGATCTGCAGCCTGTGCCCGAGCTGGAGAAACTGGCTTTGGAAGAGCGCGATCCGCGCTTGGTGGAGGTGCTTCAGTTGGCGCGCACCTGCCAGTACGAACCGGTGCATACCCATCACGTCACCGGTCTGGCGCTGCGCATCTTCGATGACCTTTCAGATCTTCACGGTTTGGGCGCGGATGCCCGTTTTGTCCTTCAGGCGGCGGCTCTGCTGCACGATATCGGCTGGGTGGAAGGCTGGGAAAACCACCACAAAACCACGCTGCGCATCATCCTGGGGGCGCAGTCGCTGCCGTTCGACAGCAAGGAACGCCTGTTGATCGGTTCGATTGCGCGTTATCACCGCAAGGCGCTGCCCAAAATGAAGCACGACCATTATGCGGCGCTGACCTGGAAGGAACAGCGTTGGGTGAACATACTGGGGGGTATTTTGAGATTGGCGGATGGGTTGGACCGCACTCATCAGGTACGGGTGCGCGCTGTTCGAGCGGAGTACAATCCCAAACAGGTCATTCTGCAATGCCGGGTGCGCCATCCCGCGGAGGACGAACGCGCCGGTGCGACGGAAAAGGGTGATCTGCTGGAGCAGGCTTTGAGCCGCAAACTGGTTCTGGTCTGGGGTGTTCCCTGATGTCTAATGGAATGCATCCACAATGGTGCGCCCGCGGCGGCTGATCTTGTCCATATACATTGCCTGATCCGCCCGTTTATAGGTTTCAGTCAGCGATTCGTGCATTTCTGCGGTGGCGGCGCCCAACGACAGACTGATTTGCAACCCCTGATTGGTGGCATTATGCGAAGCCAAAAACTTACGCACGCGTTCTATTCCCCGCGCAGCCGCGATTGCGTCTGCGTTGGGTAACAAGATCCCGAATTCATCTCCGCCAATGCGCGCCACCAGATCTTCCAGTCTGAAGGATGCGCGCAGCACACCGGCGGTGCGGCGCAGCAGTTCATCTCCCCGCGGATGTCCGTAATTATCGTTGACGTGTTTCAACCCATCCACATCCACCACGATGAGCGAAATGGGGAACTGGCGGCTCATCGCCAGCCGCACCATCTCTTCCTCAAAATAGGTACGGTTGAATAATTCTGTCAGTGTATCGTGCGTGCTCAGAAAACGCAGTTTGATTTCTGCCTGTTTGCGGTCGGTGTTGTCGCGAAAAACAGCGAAAATGCCGCTTACGGCGTCATCGGTTCCCCGGCGCACATTGGCGGTGAGAATCAGGTTGCGTTCCGAACCGCCTGCGGTCTGAATATCCGCCTCAAAAATAAATTTTCCTCCCGTCGCTGAGTCGGCAATTTCATCCATCAGACGCTCTTTTTGGTCCGGGTGGATAAAATTGGTCAGCGGTTTCCCAATCAAACCGCCGGGCGGCACGCCAAAAATGCTCTCTGCGGCGGGATTGGTGAATGTGAAACGCAGCTCCAGGTCCAGAATCGCCACACCCTCGCCCTGATTTTCCACCAGCGTGCGGTAGCGTTCCTCGCTTTCGCGCAGCGCATCCGCCATCGTGCGCCGTTCTGCCAGCTCTTGCTTTACCTTTTGATATAAACGCGCATTTTCCAGTGCCTGCCCGATGACTTGCGCACAGCTTTGCGCCAGGTCGATTTCGCGTTGTGTGAATTCATGGAAGACGTCCATATCCAATCCCAGCGTACCGATGACCTGCCCGTGTATCAGAATGGGCGCGATCAGCATGGATACGGTTTTGCGTTGCTGCATGAGATCATGCACCGACTCGTTGGATGGATCGGTTTGTGCGTTGGTGACAATTACCGGTTTGCCTTCCCGAACGACGCGTTGACTGGCTTCATTGTTTTCCAGCGGGATGGTGTACCCGGTGGCTGGTGCCGAATTGTTCATATCCTTGGTCGCCATGACGGTCAATTCGGTCTTGTCGTCGTTGAGCAGCGCAATTCCTGCCTGCGGAACATTCAGCGC